>CAYOAO010000016.1:0-6374 GCA_964402075.1 Candidatus Woesearchaeota archaeon | reverse complement strand
TTGCTTCAAGAAAAACAACCCCATAATTATCTTTATTTGTTGGCATTACATAAATGTCTGAAGAGAGATACATCTTTTCAAATAATTTGTCTCTTGAGAGATAGCCTTTAATGTGCTTAAATCCTTTCAGCTTTTTTGCAAAACCCCTCCATTCTTCTGGGATGTCTCCTTTATATTTCAACCCAAGATTTTTGTATTTTTTTGTTAAAATTTCATAAGCTTTCAAAAGATGAGGCCCCCCTTTCCCATAAAAACTTCTTCCTACAAAAGATAGGACAACCTTCCCATCTTTTCTGTTAATTTTCTTTTTTTTACAAGGTCTTAATGCAAGATATAAAACTTCAACTTTATTTTTTATCCTTTCATAATTTTTCTCTCCAATTGCCCAGACAAATGTTTTTTTCGCAGCTTCACTTTGAGGAAGAATTTTTTTGCAATTTTTTGACGTTAGAGCATTCATAATTATCTTTCTAACTACAGGGCTTTTCATAGCTTTCCAATTAAAGCTTGTAAAAATGTGACCACATTCAAGATCAATTATCCAAGGTTTATTTTGGTTTAATTGTATTATGCCTCTTGTAGACTGGATAATATCAGCCTTTGTTTTAGTGTGTGTCATTCTTGGAAGGGGAAGAAAATGAAGCATTCTACTATGCCACATTATTCTGTTTTCTGTGAAGCGCCCATGATATCGTGTTTTAATTCTTTGAACTTTGTATTTAACTCCCCCTGGCGGGAAATCCAAAATCTCATCAAATTGCGGGTGCGGGCTTGCAAGAAGGTGGACCTTTATTAGTTTTTCCTTCTTTTTCTGGCTTTTATTTGGATCTTTATACATAAGTTTATTAAAAGGGGTCGATTTATAAAATTAATTAAACTTAGATTTAGCATATTAAAATGAAACTAGCCTTTACTGGAGATACAATTTTTCATGGGGTTGGTTTTAATTATAATTCTCTTTTAAGAATAAAAAAGGCAATAAAAGACACCAATCTAATAGTTAATTTAGAAAGTCCTATTTTAGGAAGAAATGACAAAATCCCTCTACTAAAAGAAAAAGGAGGCCTAAGATCCTTTGAAAATATTGCGAGATATATTAGATATTTATCGCCTAAATTGGTAAACATAAGCAATAATCATATAAATGATTATGGTAATAAAGGGGTTGAAAAAACCAAGAAATTTTTAAAAAGTTCAAATTTAAAAATCAAAGTATTTGGAGCAGGGTATATAAATTCAAATCATAATATCTTTGTAGACAATTTAAATAAAATAGTTTTCTTGAGTTATTCAACAAGAGAAACAGACAATACTGGAGCCCCCCTTTTTAATACACAAAAACTTCAAGGCCCAAAGAGATTATCCGAAGATCTTTTTTTAGAACAATCAAAAAAATATAAACATTATAAGAAAATTATCTTAATTCATTGGGGGGAAGAATATGTTTGCTATCCTTCTAATAAACAGAGACAGACAGCAAGAGATTTAATTGATTTGGGAGCAGATCTAATAATCGGGAGCCACAGTCATACTGTCCAAGGATATGAAAAGTATAAAGAAAAATATATCTTTTATTCTTTGGGGAATTTCCTTATGCCAGACATTAAGTATATCAATAAAGGAAAAATACATATTAGGGGTTGGGGTGAGAAAGAAAAACAATCAATAATGCCTATTTTCAATATTGAGAAGAATATTTCTTTAGAAAAAATTCTTTTTATTGTGAGGCGACAGAATGAGTTAGAGATAAGAGATAATAAGAATCTTTTTAAGAATCTTAACAAACCTTTTAAGAAAAAAGAGAAAGATTATACTAATTTTTATTTGAAGGAGATAATGAAAATGAAAATAAGGAAGGCGAAAAAAGCATTATTTTCTAAAAGAATAATCTTTGTACTAAAGAACAAAATTGTTGGATAAATAAATTATTTTTTATTTAATTTCCATAGTTTACCTAAGCGGTAATCCCATTCAGGCGGGTTAATTTTTAAAAATCCTGAGTCTGGTGTGAAAGTAAACTCTCCAAAAAAAATTTTATTTTTTATGGAGTAAAGATCAACTCGGACATAATCAAAACCAGTTGATAATTTTTCTGCGATCTTTATCATTTCTTTTAAATTTTTTGGCTTCTTTAGAGCTTTATTGTGTTTTTTATAAGTAAATGTAAATTTCTGTTTTTTCCATCTAGTATCGTATGAACTCTCTTTTGTTATCTTGCTGTCTCTACCATTTATAGCTTGGATATACTTTGCTTTACCATCAAAACAGTGAATCTTATAATCTGTAGGAACTCTTCCGTTATCTAACATCAATTTTTCAATCACAATTTTTGGTTTTATATTCTTATATTGCCATTCTAAACTAGTGTAATAATAATTGATATTTAACCATCTTCTAAGAGTCTTAATTATTTTCTTTTTGTCAATTTCTTTTTTATTACGGACAAATATTTTATGTCCTGTTGCATGGTTTGATTTAATTACAAAACTCTTTGGAAGATTGTCAAAATTTATTTCTTTAGGGTTTTCAGTAACATATAATAAAGGTATCAGGTATTTTTTCCCGATACTCTTCTTAACATATTTTCTAACCTTATATTTATCTGAACAAAGTACATATATTTCTTTTTTATCATAGATTTTTCTATACTGAAGTTTTTCATTGAATGTTTTAGGATTCTCAAAAGAAAGTTTGCGTCCAAGAATCTTTTTGAATCTTTTTTCTAAAAAATACTTTTTACCAATGGTTCTAATTCTTGTAAATTTTAGAAACATTGAATAAAAATATTTTAAATTATCAAATAACTTTTTTGGCAACTTGTTCTCTAAGGATTTTTTTATTTCGTATGAATTCATCTGTTGTTTGCTTGCAGGAAAGATAAATTTAATTTTTCTGAATCTTTTTTCTTGTTCCGCCAAACATTAAGGTTTAGCATTAAGTATTCTAGACTTTTTTGAATTTTGTTGGATTTTCTAGGCATGAGAATAACTAATGAAAATAATTTATAAACTTAATTAAAGTCTATTTCATATTATTATAAGATGAAAAACAGAATATCAGCAATAATTGCGGTTTATCACGGGGAGAAAACAATAAAAGAAACTTTAGAAAGTTTGAAAGAGATTGTAGATGAAATAATTGTTGTTCACGATGGGTCTTGCAAGGATAATACTTTAAAAATTGCTAAGAGATATACAGGAAAAGTTTTTATTAGACCCAGAAAAGGGCGGGCAGCCTTTCAGGTTGCTTTTGCTCTGAAAAAAGCAAAATATAATTGGATTTTAAAATTAGATGATGATGAGTCTCTTTCTGAACCTTTAAGAAAAAATATAAGGAAACTTATTAAATCAAAAGATTTTGATGCTTATAGTTTTATTCACCCTCTTTGGGATGGGGGAAAATCGATTACAAAAACCTGGCCGAGAAAAACAGTTCTTGTCAGAAAGTCGAAAATTTCCTATTTTGGCTTTCCCGGGTTTGATACGAATATAAATCATGTTGGAAAAACTCAAAGAACTAATTATGTAATGTTTCATAAACCTCACGAGAATCAGGATGTTGGCTGGCATGGTTTCAAGGAAAAAGTTTTGAAAAGATATGCCCCCAGCCAGGCAAAAAATCTTCTTAAACCTTTCAACACTTTTCCGACTTTCCAATACACAGAAAAGGATTTTCCATTAAAGTTAAAATTACGTACAAAGTTCCCTATTTTTACAAATATCGTCTACGCATTTTTAGTTTTCTTTAAGCAATTATTATATGAAGGTGCTATAAGAGAAGGATTTTTAGGATTTCAGGTTGCCCTTAAGACTTTTATTTATAATATTTATCTTGGTTATTTAATCCAGAAAGAGAAATGGAAGAGATAATTTATTTTTCAGTTCTTTCTCTTATAATTGCTTTTAATATAGAAGTCAACCCCCCAATTCATCTGCCTTTGCTATAATGGCATTTACATCTTTTGGCAGACATTTCCCTCCGATTTTACTTTTTCAAAAATTTCTTCGTATTTTTTAGCAGATTTGTCCCAGCTAAAATTTTTACTGTACTTTAATGCTTTTTTTCCCATAGATTTTCTTAGCCTTTTGTTTTTTATTAATTTCTTAGCCTTTTGTTTTAATTCAGAGTAATAATTCACTATAAATCCTGTTTCTCCATCTCTTATTACTTCTGGAATTGCCCATCTGTTATAACCTATTGAAGGTTTTGCACATGCTGCTGCCTCCAGAAAGATTAGTCCAAACCCCTCCCACTTTGATGCAGAGATGAAAAAGCTGCATTCCCTGTATTGCTTTATTAATTCTTCTCTTGATACTTTTCCTAAGAATTTAATTTTCTCTGCTCCAATTCTTTTAGAGAAATCTTTTAGCCTGTTTTCCAAAGGCCCGGAGCCAATTATATGCAGGGAAAAGCTGGTTTCTTTGCTTAGCCTTATTAATTCATGAACAAATTTATGCTCTTCAAGCCTTCCGACATAAAGCATATAATTCTTGTCAGTATTTTTGGCTCTTTTTTTTGGCCTGAATTCACTGCTGACCCCGTTATAATTAACTTTTATTTTATATTCAGGAATTGTTTTTGATAATTCAGTTTTTATGCGTTTTGAAATAGCAATTGAGATATTATTTCTCTTAAGGCCTCTTAAAATAAACCTATTCCACTTTTTTCTTATAATGTTCTTTGTTAGGGGGAATCCATGCCATGTAACAATTGTCTGAAGACCTATAAAAGCCAGGTTTAAAGAAGAATGATGCACATTGAAAACATCAAATCCGTATTTTCTATGAAACTTTAAAATCTTTTTTCTGAATTTTATAATATTTGGGAAATAAGATAAGGAATCCCTTACCAGGTCTCCTGTTAATAATTTTTTTGCATTGATTTTCAGGAATTTAAAATTCTCCTCAGGAATATCTGTCTTTGAAGCAATTACAAAAACTTCGTGCTTTTTGCCAAGTCTTCTGGCTAATTCATAGATAACTGTATCTGCTCCGCGCCCTTCCAAAAAAGTGTCATTCACAAATGCAATTCTCATAATTTTTCCAGAAAATGAAGTGTTTTAAAGATTATTATAATGTATTTTACAGAGATATTTGTTATATTCCAAGATAATCAAGCTTGCCCCAGGTATTTTCTTCTTCAAGATATTGCCATTCAAGGTATTCTTCGTGAATTTGGGCTTCAGGAGGATAATTAATTTCCCATATTTTTATCGGTCCGCGAAATCCGTGATAATAGATAAACTCTCCGAGGTCGAGACCCTGCTGCTTCATGCTTTTTACTATAAAATCATCTTCTGTATGGGAAATTTTTACAGTAGGATATCTATTATTTACATCCTCCAAAAGGTATAATTGCGCAAATAATGAGTCTTTTGTTTTTTCTGAAAGATAAATCACAGCACCGATTTGATTAATGCTTACCCCCTGTGATGTTTGAGAAAGACTTGGGATAATCCTTGCAATTGATTCTATTCCTGTTTTGAAATCAATAATCTCTCCTTCGTAATACAGGTATCTTAAGGGAATATCATACCTTTGGTTATTGTAAACAAAGATTCCTGTTGGCTGTGAAAATAAGGGCTCACTGTTCTGCATACTGTATTCCTCAACTATTGCCCCTAATCCTGCTTTATTTGCAGGCAGGAATATTTGATTGCCTTCACTGTCTGTGTAAATTATATTATTATCAATTACAGCTCCTCCAGCAAATAAAACCTTTGTTTTGTCTTCTGTTTCCTGTGTTTGGTCAGGGTCAGCAGGCATGACAGGGATCCAGGATTGCCTGTCTTTTCCTGTATTATCACTTCCTATGCTTGAAAATGCAGAATATTTTCCCAAATCTGTTGAATCAATCAATAAATGTGTTGCTCCAAATGTTTTAAGAGTATTTAATGCTGTTAGGGGTTGCTGGGCTGTTAAAATATATCTCCCAATAAAATGATTTCTTTCTGCTCCTCCTGGTTGGCCACCATCTGCAATTGTTGCTCTGTGCCCAAGGGTCTGGACCCAGTATCCATAATCCCACCAATGAGCAAAAACACTCTCTTTCGGCGTGTTTTCAGAAACCCAGTTCATGGAATAATGCCATTGACCATAATAAGAATCAGGAACTGCCTGAGGAGCAGTTGAAATAGTTGAATGGGCATAACTAATAAAAGTCATTCCTGCGATTATTACTGCGGCAATTATAATCATCCACGCAAAAAATCTTGCCAGATCATCCTTGGATTTTTTATAATCAAATATCTTAACAATAAAATAGGACGATACCATAACTACAATCGGAGCAATTATAAAGAAAAGCCTTACAGCCCCCCTCATTGAGACAATGCCTAAAAATGCAAAAGAAATCAGGACAAGTGAAGCAAAGTT
>CAYOAO010000015.1:0-6607 GCA_964402075.1 Candidatus Woesearchaeota archaeon | reverse complement strand
TGCCATGGCTCTTCAGAGCCAGTTTTGGATTAAGATTTATTGCTGATTTCAGCCCAATATCTTTTACTTCAATTCCTTCTGTTTCATATAAATCAAAAATTTTGAATTTTTGTTTTTCCATTTTTAACAATTAAGTATTTGCCTCTCAGGAATTCCTAGAGTTCTTCCGTATTCTATTGCTTGTTCTCTAATTTTTTCTTCTCCTTTAGGATATTTAAATATTTTATTAAAGAAAACTATGTATTCCATATTTTTAGTTGAGATATTGAGATACCACCTTTCCTTTATTGCCTTGCTCATCTTTTCTGCAATTTCTTCCACTTTATCCTCTTTTCCTCTGAAAAAAATTGCTGTCCATATTTTAGGTTGAAAGTCTGCAGCATCAGGGATATCCCTTTTCTCTGTTTTTGTAATTTCAATTAAGTTCAGAATATCCAAATCTCTTAAACTTTCTTTGAGCAAAAGTCCTGTAAAATAATCTTCTGACATTTTATCTCCTTCCTTTTTCAATCTTGCCTCTTACAAGCAAGTGCAGAGGCTGATCATTTACCTGGATAACCTGGAATCTTACGCCCGGAATATCACCTTTTGATTTTCCTTTTGCTCCGCCGATTCTTTCAATCATTACCTCATCGTGCTCATCAATAAATTTCTGAGCAAGGTTTCCCGGAATAAATGCAGTTACAACTTTCCCGTTTTTTGTCAGCTGGACTTTGCAGCATTTTCTCATGGCAGAGTTCGGCTGTTTTGCCTCTTTCTGGACTTTCTGAAGAACAATTCCCTTTGCCTGGTTTGCTCCTTTAAGCGGGTCTGATTTTGCATAGAGGCCAAGGGCTTTAATTTTGTATCTTTTGTCTTTCCATCTGAATTTTTTCCTTTTTTTCTTCAGTTTAAGTGCGCTTTTTAATCCCATATTCTAATGAATTAAAAAGTAGTTTTTAAATTTACCCATTAATTTTAAACAATTTGGATATTAATTAAATATTAAACAATCCTGAAATCTTTTCCGAAGAAATCCTTTGTTATTTTTTGCATTTCAGCCAGCCTTCTTTTGTTCCTTCCGATAAGCGCTGCCTTGTTGCTTCCGCCTGAGATTATAATCTCATTGTTCTTTACTTCTATTTCCTTGAATTTGGTCGGACTGACAATAGCTCTTACAAAAGCCACTGTATCTTTGCTGCTTTTGGGAACCGCAACAATTTTTATTCTTTTTCTTAATATCCTGCTCATTCTTTTTGCATTCCTTGCTTCAGGCCCCAGTGCCTTGTGAACTAGATGCTTTGGAACACAGAAAACTATGGCCTCATTATACTTAAAGCAGAACCTTGTCCTTACTTTCATTATTTTTTCAAACAGGTTAAGGTATCTCATATCCTGCATGTCAATAGTATTTACCATCTTTGTTTTATAAAAAACCTAGAAACATTTATTTTATAAATTTATTGATAATTTTTCGGTTGTTACTTGTTTGCCTCTTCAACAATTTCTTTCTTAGCTTTCTTTTTTTCAGAATCTTTTTTTACCAGAGGCCCGACAACTTTAACAAGAAGCCCTGGAAGCCCTGTTCCTATTGGCACAGGCTGATTAAGAATAACATTTTCAATAACACTTACAAGATTGTCCCTGCTTCCTTTAATTGTTGAATTTACAAACTGCCTTATAGGAGTCTCAAATGTTGCACGGGCAAGAATCGAAGATTTCTGGGCAATTATTCCTATTCTTGTTACTCCTTTAACCTCTCCTGTATTTGTCATGGCATCTGCAATAAACTTCAGATGCCTTTTATCAATGCTTAATCCCTGTGTGTTCAGCACTTTCTGTATTTCATCAATTATAAGCTGTCGCGCTGCTTCAATTCCAAACACATTTGTAACTTCATGAAGGTCATTTGAAGTTAGTTTATTCGGGTCAGCTTCTTTCATTTCCAGAATTTTCTTGAGATTGGTTCCAAGAGTCATAACCACATAATCCCTGTCTTTTTTAACAATTAAAATCTGGCTTATGCCTTTTATTCCTGAAATAACTGTTTTCTTTAGCTTTTCTTTTTCCTGATAAATTTTTTTAAAGTCCATTTCAGCTGCATTAATAATTATTGAATTCCCCTTTTCTCTGGCGCTAAATCCTGTATCATTAAGTTTATCAACAACTTTTTTTATAGTAATGTGGCTTTGTCTTATTCCTTCCTTATCAATTTTTATTTCTATTTTTTTACTGCTGAAGTCAAGGTCTATTTCAGAGGCAATATCCCTTATTGTTACTTCTTTTATTTTTTCAGCAAAAGTTCTGGCATCTTTTTCATTGTTATATTCTCTCTTCAGGTAAATCTCCATTTTTGGGGAGCTTGGTTTTTTTCTTGCATCAAATATTTCAATAAGCCTTGGAAGACCCTGGGTTACCTGCATCTCAGTAACTCCTGCAAAATGGAATGTTCTCAAAATCATCTGTGTTGAAGGTTCTCCAAAGCTCTGGGAAGTTGTGATTCCGATTGCTTCTCCCGGCTCTAATTTTCCGTTAGTATGCAGCTTGGAGACATCCATTCCGTCATCCCCATATTTGAACTGAATTATATTATTGTTGCTGTCTCTTATTGTGCCGTCATACTCGCATCTTAGGTCCTGAAGCGCGCTTGCAAGCCTTCTGTAAAGATATCCTGACTTAGGAGTTCTCAGTGCAGTGTCCATGAGTGTTGCTCTTCCTGTCATTGCACCGAAGAAAAATTCATCCGGAAGAAGGCCTTTTATGAAAGGATTTCTTATGAACCCCTTGGATCTTGGAGAAAGGTCTCCTGACCTGAAGAACGGAAGAGTCCTGTTTGCATATCCTATATCAATTCTTTTTCCTTCAAGGTCCTGCTGTCCTACACAGCAGGCCATTTGTGTTATATTTAGTATATTCCCGCCCCCTCCGGATCTTATCATATGTGTAACAGGGTTTTCCTCAGGAAATTCTTTTTTGACAATTTCTCCTATTTTTGTTCTTACTTCATTAAGAACCTTGAGAATTTTTATTTCTCTTGACTCTTCAGGGGTTTTCCCCTGGATTACTTTAATATTTCCTTCATTGTAAGAATTAATTATCTCCTGTGTTTTTTTCTCAGCTTTTTTAACTATTTCTTCAGACATGTCAATAACTTTCTGGTTAACATCAAGATCTTCAAGGGAAATTGTAATCCCTGTATCTGTAATATAATCTTTTCCTATGTCAAATGCCTTTCTGATTGTTTCAAATGCCGCGCTTCTTCCGTATTTTTTCTCAATTTCTTTTATAATCTCACCGCCTCCCTCTCCGAAAAGGCTTTCATCAATTATTCCCTTGGTGATTTTTCCGTCAGCTATTTTTACAGCACTGTTTGAAAAATTAATCTTGGGAAGTATTTCTGAAAATATTTCTGTTCCGTGAATTGTCTTTTTTGAAAAACCAGAGTCAATTCCTGCCCTGTAGGCAATCTGATCTGCCTCTTCTTTTGAGAATTCATTAAGTCCAAGAAGATAGTTTCCTGTGACAGCATCAGCAACACACCCCATCATGTTTGTATTGTTTTTTGGCGAAATCAGGTTTTTCTTTACTTCTAATATCACTTTTGCCTCTGCTCTTGCCTCTTCTGTCTGCGGGCTGTGAATGTTCATCTCATCTCCGTCAAAGTCAGCATTGTACGGGGTTGCGACAGCAGGATGAAGCCTGAATGTTCTTCCCGGCAATACCTTGACATAATGAGCCATTAAGCTTGCTTTGTGAAGGCTTGGATGCCTGTTAAATAAAACAATATCCCTGTTTTGAAGATGCCTTTCAACCCTGTATCCCGGAGAAAGCTCATTTATTATTTCTTCCTTAAGCTCTTCTGTTATCTTTTTTCTTTTTCCGTCTGGCCTTATAACATAATTTGCTCCAGGATATTCAGAGCCTTTTTTTATAAGTTCCTTAAGTTTTTCAATGTTCAGGTCATTTACTGTCTCTGCAACAGTTATTATTTTTGCAATTTCATAGGGAATTCCCACTTCATTAATTTCAATTGAAGGGTCAGGGGAAATAACAGTTCTTCCGGAATAATTAACCCTTTTTCCGGCAAGGTTTTTCCTGATTCTTCCTTCTTTTCCTTTTATTCTTTCTGTAATTGTTTTTAATGGCTGTCCTGATCTGTGCCTTGCAGGAGGAATCCTTGTCACAGTATTGTCAAAAAATGTAGTGATGTGGAACTGAAGTAAATCCCATAAATCTTCAATAATAACTTCAGGAGCTCCTGCATTCAGGTTTTCCCAGAGCCTCTGGTTTGCCCTTATAATGTCAGAGAGCTTGTGTGTCAGGTCATCTTCACTCATTTCTCCTGATTCAAGAATAATGCTCGGTCTTACAGTTACCGGCGGCACGAGAAGAGCAGTAAGAACAGCCCATTCAGGCCTGAAGTTTTTTGTGTTTACTCTGATCTTCGCAAGTTCTTCATTAGGGATATTTGCCAGGATTTCCCTGATTTCTGTCGGGAAAATTCTTCTTTTTCCCTTGTAGAAAGTTGTCGGCTTGTCAAGTTTTACTTTTTCCTGCTGGGCATTGCAATGAGGGCATCTTTTTTTGTCCTTGGCTTTTTTAGCTCTTTGTCCGGGCGTATATTTTTCCATATCTTTTTCAGTAAGCATGAGTTTTCCGCATTCATGACAAAAAGACCTAAGACAGATTTCAATAACAGGAATATATTTTAGGTGCATTACCGGTCTTGCCAGATCAATACTCCCGGGATGCCCTAAACATTCTTTTAGCCGGCCTCCGCAGGTTCTGCATCTTACACCCGGATTAACAGCACCAAGCCTTAAATCCATCAATCCGCCGTCAACAGGATATCCGTCTATATCATAAAGCTCAGGAGTTACGATTTTTGCCACTGAAAGCTTTTTTATCTTTTCAGGACTAAGCAGGGAGAAGTTCATGTCTTTTACTCTTTTCTTAACTATTTGTTTCATTTTTTAGTTTGTTTTCCATTTTTTAATTTTCATAAATTAAATTCATTCTACTGTCTGAAGATTCTTGTGCTCTAATTTTTAAAGATTCAAAATAAGCTTTTTGAAATTGATATTCTTCACATTTCTTTTTTGGGCATTCTTTATTGCAATCCTTAAAGCTTGTAAATCCACTACATTTATTTCCTAAACTTTTATCTTTCATTTTTATTATTCGTATTTATTTTTTAGTCCTAAGCTTGTCTGGATATGCAGTCCCTGAAGCTCTTCCATAAGAAGCTTGAAGGCGTATGAAACTTCAACAGGCTCTATATCTTCGCTGCCGCAGACAGGGCAGACAGTTTTGTTCCTTATGCTGTCTTCTATTGCAACAGAGCCGCACTGGCTGCATACAGGAAGGATAACTTTATCAGAATCATATCTTTCTTTCAAGAGAAGAGAAGCACCATGAGCAACAAGTGCCTGCTGCTCCATTTCCCCAAGTCTTAATGCACCTCCGCGTGCACGTCCTTCAATAGGCTGCCTTGTAAGCAGCGCAACTTTTCCAGAGGCTCTTCCGTGTATCTTGTTGGCAACCATATATTTAAGCTTAAGATAATAAAGATTCCCGATAAATATTTTTGCCTTCATTTTTTTCCCTGTAATCCCGGAATACATTGTTTCTTTTCCGTCATACCTGAAGCCAAGTTCCTGCAGCTGCTTTTCAAGCTCTTCCTTGCCCTGTCCTGAGAAAGAAGTTCCGTCAATAATTTCTCCTTTAAGGCACCCGACTTTTCCGGCAAGAAGCTCAAGCAAATAACCTACTGTCATTCTGCTTGGCAGTCCGTGAGGATTAAACATAATGTCAGGCCTTATTCCTTTGGATGTGAAAGGGACATCTTCTTCGTCAGTAATCCAGCCAATCACACCTTTTTGCCCGTGGGATGTTGCAAATTTATCCCCTAACTCAGGAATTCTCTGGTCCCTGGTTTTTACCTGAATTACTTTATTTCCGTTATTATCTTCTGTAATCAGCACAGATTCCACAGTTCCTTTTTCCTCCTGCTTCATGCTTACAGATGATTCTTTCTTTGCCCTTATGGAAATCTCTCTTGCTTCAGAGAGGAATTTTGGAGGAGACATTTTTCCGATTAAAACCTCGCCTTCATCAACCTTAACCTCTGGATCAATAATTCCGTCTGATTCAAGCCATTTGTAGCTTGCCTCTGTTTTATAGCCAGAGGCATCTTTTTCAGGAATAGCAATCTCATCTTTCAGGCCGCCGGCATAATTCATTTCAACTGCACTGTAAGGTCTGAAATAAAAGCTTCTCCCGACCCCTCGCTCAATACTACCCTTATTTAATACAAGGGCATCTTCCATATTATATCCCTCGTGGGTCATAATTGCAACAACAAGATTCTGTCCTGCAGGATAATTATTTAATGTATCATAAACAAAACTCCTTACAATCGGCTTTTGGGGATATTGCAGAATAGAAACATCTGTATCCATTCTTGTCAGGTAATTTGCAGCATAAAGTCCGAGTGCCTGCTTTTGTGTTTTGCTTCCACGATTAAGCCTGGAACTCTGGTCATGATTTCCATAAGGAACAAGGCTTGTAACAACACCAAATAAGTCAACTGAATCAATTTCAAGATGAGTATGTTCAGGAGTAATCT
>CAYOAO010000014.1:2813-7000 GCA_964402075.1 Candidatus Woesearchaeota archaeon | reverse complement strand
GCCTTCTTGAATTTGCTTATAAGTTCAATATAATCCTCCTGCCCAAGAAACATTGACCTGCAGCAGTATCTCTCCAGGCCAAGCTCATCAAGAACCTTTCCTGGTTTTTCGCCTTCAGCCACTCTTTTTTTGAATTCTTCCCATAAATGACCAATAGGCTTTCCGCAGCTAAAGCATCTGACAGGGATTATCATAATATTATTGCTGAAGAATTGTTTTTAAAGGTTATGATTTCTCTTTAAATTTTTTACTTTAATGTATTTTAGAGTGAGAGCAAATCTTTAAAAACTTTGCAAAATTTTGACTGAATTCAGTAAAAAGAGGAAAAAATATATGGCTAAAAAATGTATTTACTGCAAGGAAGAAATTCCTGATGAAAGTGTTGTTGATTTTTGCCACAGATGCGGAAAAAGAGTCTGGGGAGAGAAGATGTTTAATGCAATAATCCAGAACATGGAAGAGGCAAGGAAAAAAGGAGACCTGGTCTCAACAAACATGCCTGAAACCTTTTCAGAACCTGTTTCAGACCCTATTAATGAAACAGAAGATGAAAAATTTCTTAATTATTAATTCTAAATAATCTAAGATTATTCCTTCTATAAACCTCAACAAAATAAATTAAAAAAGGAAAAAATCTGTTAAAAGATAGTTTTTTAAATAGGACAAAGTTGAGTAAATTATGGCCAGAAAGAAAAAAACAAGGACGGGGAAAGGGCTGCAGCTAAGCAAATATTTTCAGGAAATAGGGACAGGGGATAAGGTCGCAGTTATAAAAGAACCTTCTCTTAATGCAGGATTCCCTAAGAGAATACAGGGAAGAACAGGCATAGTTGAGAGTAAAAGAGGCAGGTCTTATATTATTAAAATAAAAGATTTTAATAAAGAAAAAAGATTTATAATTAAGCCAATCCATTTAAAGAAAATAGAATAATCTCATAAAATACAATGATAACAAATACAGAACCATTAAGCATGGCAGAATCTCTTGAATATATGGAAGGAGAAAAGGACCGGGGAGAAGAAGTAAAGAAATTTGTAAAGAAATTTGTAAAAATCAAACCTGAAAAAGCTAAAGAATTAAGAAAAAAGCTTGATGCCCTTGACCTGATAAAAGTAAAACCAGAACATATAGCAAAAATAATTGATATTTTGCCGGAAAACCAGGAAAATTTAAACAAGATTTTCAATGATGTCAGCCTTGACGAAGATGAATCAAAAAAAATACTTCAGACAATTGAAGAATTCAGATAAAGAAAATGAAAAAAGAAGAATATGCGATTATATTAGATTATCTTCCAAACGGTTATCCCTTGGAAAGAAAGATGATGCCTGTAGCCCATGCTATCGGAGAATTAAATCTTACCCTTCTGGAATTAGTTCCGCGCAGAGGAACCTCTCTTGAAATAGGGGAAAAAGTTTATATTGGTGACGGAAAGAGAGACAAAATTTATTATATTCTCGGAAGGCTTCACCGTGAAAAATTAACAGAGTCAGGGAAAACCCAGCTTCAGGAATTCATAACAAAGATTGTAAAGGAGAAGGAAAAGGAATTTATTGAATTTTTCAATAAGGCAGAAGCAATAAACAAGCGGGTTCACAGCATAGAGATGCTTCCTGGTTTCGGGAAAAAACATATGAAAGAAATCCTTAAAGCAAGGCAGGAAAAATCTTTTGAAAGTTTTGAGGAAATGAAAAAAAGAATCCAAAATCTCCCTGATCCGGAGAAAGCTGTTGAAAAAAGAATAATGCAGGAACTTTTGGAGTTTGAAAGGCATAATTTATTTGTAAATAAGAAAATTTAGAAAATGGAGCAAAACGAACAAAAACAAATACAAACACAGGAAAAAGCAAGGCAGGATGAGGAAAAGAAACATGCAGAAAGAATGGTCAGAATTCTCTCCCAGGACATAGAAGGAGGTATGAAAATTTATCCGGGCCTGGCAAAAATAAAAGGAGTTTCATGGGGCCTTTCAAATGCTGTCTGCAAAAAACTAAAAATTGATAAAAACAGAAAAATAGGTTCACTTACCTCTGATGAAATTAAAAAAATAACAGAATTCATAAAAAACCCAGAGGTTCCAGAATTTATTGTTAACAGAAGGCATGACTTTGAAACAGGAAAGAACAAACATTTAACAGGAACAGATCTTGAGCTAAGAACAGAATTTGATATTAAAAGGCTGAAGAAAATAAAAAGTTATAAAGGGATAAGGCATAGTGCAGGACTTCCTGTCAGGGGACAGAAAACAAAGAGTAATTTCAGAAAGAACAGGGCTAAGGGGATGGGAATTAAAAAGAAAACTAAAAAACAGGCTTAAAAAATAACAAAATGAAGAGAAAGCATAAAAAATATTCAAAACCAAAGAGATCATTTGATAAAGAGAGAATTGAGGAAGAAGCGGCAATCAAAAAGGAATTTGGTCTCAAAAACAAAAAAGAAATCTGGAGAGCAGAAGCAAAGATTAATTTAATAAGGGAAAAAGCGAAAAAACTTATTTCTGCGGATCCTAAAGAAAAGAATGCTTTGTTTGAAAAGCTTAAAAAAATAGGTTTTGAGGTTAATTCAATAGGGGATGTTCTCTCTCTGACCAAAAAAGATTTTTTAAACAGAAGACTGCAGACAATACTTGTCAAAAAAAAGCTTGCATCAACCCCAAAAAAAGCAAGACAGCTGATTGTTCATAAAAAAGTTTTGATAAATGGCAGGGTTATTGACAGTCCTTCATACACTGTCCAAAAAGAACTTGAAGACAAAATAGCTTTGGTTAAGAAAGAAAAGAAAACTAAAACTCAGGAAAATAAAATCATGCAGAAAGAGGCTTAAAATGGCAGAAAAAACAGAGCAATCACAAAAACCAGAAACAATCAGAGAAAAAGAAAAAACAAAAAAAAAGAAGGCAGAAGCAATCATAAACATTTATACCTCTTTTAATAATACAATTGTTCATGCCACAGATATGTCGGGAAGAACACTTTCAAAAGTTTCAGGAGGGATGGTGACAAAGCACGGAAGGCTTAAAGCAAATCCCACTATTGCTATGTTTATTGCAAAAAGAGTCTCTGAAGAGCTTAAGGAAAAAGGTATTGACTCGCTTTTTTTCAGAATAAGGGCAAAGACAAGAAATCCTGCGCCAGGCCCGGGAGCAAATGCAATAGTAAAAAGTCTGTCAAGGGAAGGGTTTAAGATACTTAATATTTTAGATACAACAAGACATCCTAGAGGAGGACCCAAGAAAAAAGGAGGGCGAAGAGGCAGGAGACCTTAAAATGAAAAAAATAGAAAAAACAGAAAACCAGATTGTTTTTGCGGCAGAGATTTCTGAAACTCTGGCAAATTCTGTAAGAAGATATCTAAATCAGATACCTGTTGTAGCCATAGATGAAGTAGAAATTTCAAAAAATGACTCTGCTCTTTATGACGAAACAATTGCCCACAGGCTGGGATTGATTCCCTTAAAATCAAAGAAAGGAAGTGAAAAAGGAAAAATTAAACTGGAAGTGAAAAAAGAGGGGGCAGTTTATTCAGGAGATTTAAAAGGCGATTTTGAAATTGTTTATGAAAAAATTCCAATCACTGTTTTATTAAATAATCAAGAACTAAAAATTGTTGCAACAACAAAAGCAGGAAAAGGGGCTGAACATTCAAAATTTTCTCCCGGATTAATGTTTTACAGGCATGTCTCAGAAATAAGTATTGATAAAGATTTTTATGAAGAAATAAAAAAAATCTGTCCTGATGCCGAAATGAAAGAAAAGGGCAATAAAATAATTTTAACAGATAACAGAAAAAAAGAGATTGCTAATGTTTGTGAAGGAATGATCATCAAGGCAGGAAAAAAGGCGGACATTGAGGAAAAAGATGAGCTTATTATAACTATTGAAAGTTTTGGTCAGATGAGTCCTGAAAATGTTTTCTTAAAGTCAGTAGATGTTCTAAAAAAAGACCTTGCATTGCTTGCAAAAAATGTTGGGAAAATTTAATTTTATTTTTAAGTTATTGTAATCAATTAGTTTTTTATATCCAGATAATTTTCATATTTTATGCGGGAATGCCAGAGCGGTCAAATGGGAGTGGCTAAGGCGAGGAGGTTTGCGAGAGGTAATATGCTCCATCAATAACGCAAGCAGGTCTCGGAGAAACCACTTGGCTTAGTGCCTGCGAGGGTTCGAATCCTTCTTCCCGCATT
>CAYOAO010000014.1:0-2713 GCA_964402075.1 Candidatus Woesearchaeota archaeon | reverse complement strand
CCTGCGAGTTAATCGCGTTAGCGGGAATTAATATTTCTCGTTTATTCAAAATGAAAACAAAAACAAAGATAGACAAACAAGCTAAAAGAAAAACAAATCCAGAATTAGTTGAAACAATAAGGGCTGCAAAAAAGAACAAATCCTGGATAGGGGCAGCAGCTGTTCTTTCTGGCCCGAGAAGAGATTTTGTGAATCTGAACCTTGGAGAAATTGACAGTCAGGCAAAAGACGGAGAAATAATTGTCATTCCGGGAAAAGTTCTTTCACAGGGGGAAATTACTCAAAAGATAAAAATAATTGCCCTGAATTTTTCCGGGAAAGCAGAGGAAAAATTAAAAAAAAGAAAAATATCTTATTCAATAATTACAGAAGAAATTAAAAAAAATCCTGAAGGTAAAGGTATTAGAATTTTAAAATGAAAAAAATTCTGATTGTAGAAGATGATGTAGAAGTCATGGAAGTTTACAAATTTTATCTCAAAATGATTGGAAAGTTCAGTATATCTGAATCATATTCAGAAAAAGAAACAGAAAGATATCTCAATAAGAAATTTGATTATGCAATTTTAGACGGACTCGGAGGGGCATGTTTTGATTTGTATCCTCAAATAAAAGCAGACACAAAAGTCATATTCACGGGTGATGGTGAAATTTATGAAAAGTGTAAATTAAAAAACATTAAATCTTATTTAAAGCCAGTTAAAATTAAAGAATTTGAGGAAATATTAAAATGAAAATAATAGATGGTAAAAATGCTATATTAGGGAGGCTTGCAAGCTATGCGGCAAAAGAAGTTCTCAGAGGAGAAGAGATAGTTATCTTAAATTGTGAAGAGATAATAATTACAGGAAATAAAAAAAACATCAGGGAAACTTTTGAAAAGAAAAGGGGGAGAGTAGGAAGCGGGCAAAAAGGACCAAAACATTCAAGGCGTACTGATTTAATTGTAAAAAGAACTATAAGAGGGATGCTCCCAAGGCACAGACAGGGGCGCGGCAAAGAGGCTTTGAAAAAAGTAAGGTGCTATATGGGGGTTCCAGAAGAATTCCAAAATGCTAAAAAAATTGTGGCAGGTAAAACTAAAAAATCAAAATTCATTAATATAAAAGAAATATCAAAAAGGAGATAATTAAACAAATAAAAACAATGGACACAAAAATAATTGCTTCAGGAAAAAGAAAAAGTGCTGTCGCAAGAGCAACAATCAGAAAAGGTTCTGGCAAAATAACCATAAACAGAAAACCATATGAAAACCTTCAGATTTTTGATAAACTTAAAATAGAAGAGCCTTTAAGAATTGCAAAAAACGTCCTTGGAGAACCTGATTTTGATGTTTCTATAAATGTCCGTGGCGGAGGAAGCAAAAGCCAGATAGAAGCAGCAAGGCTTGCCCTGGCAAGAGCAATTGTTAATTTCAGAAAAAACAAAGAATTGGAAAAGGCATTTCTGACATATGACAGATGCCTTCTTGTAGCTGATGTAAGAAGGAAAGAAGCATATAAGCCAGGAGATAGCAAGGCAAGAAGAAAAAGGCAAAAAAGCTTCAGGTAATTCTGTTATTTTATTCCAAGTTTTTCAAACTTGTCCTGAACCTTATTGAATAATGTTGCGGAGATAATGGGCTGATGATTTCCCTGATAAACCTGGTTGTTAAATTTTATTTTGCCTATATAAGTAAAATTTCTCAGAATTTTTTTAAGGCCATTAACAGAAAGACCATGTTTTTCAGAAAGCTGTCTCAGACTGATTTTATTATTTAGAAATTCTTCAAAGATTTCTTCAATTTCTTTGTAATTTTCAGCAGGGATAAGATTTCCTTCCAGAATTTTATAACCAAAAGGTGTTCTTGACATTAAGTTTCCTTTCACAGCTTTTTTTATCATTCCTCTTTTTTGTTTCTCCCCTTTTGGAACATGATTTTTCCTGAAAGTTTCAAGGATTTCTCCAGGAATTTTTTCATAAATATATTTTTTGAATGATTCTTCATCATCCGGAGAAAAATAATGGCAAATCCCGCAAAGAACCTCTCCAAACTTTTCTTTATTAAACTCTGACTCATAACCGCATTTTTTACATTTCATATTCTTATAATTACAGTTAACTTTATAAAACTGGTTTTTTTCCTAAGAAAAGACGGACAGGCTTAGTCTTGTTCTAAAACTAAATAAAGAAGAATGATGGAGGCTTAAATGAGTAAGAGAGTTTATGCAGGGAATCTGCCCTGGAGTGTTACTAAAGCCAGACTTGAAGAGCTTTTTTCTCTATATGGTGAATTGGAAGATGCCATTGTCATAGCTAACAAGTATACTGGAAGATCCAGGGGATTTGGTTTTGTCACATACAAGAATGAAGCGGATGCAGATAAGGCTATAGAAGAGATGAATGGAAAAGATGTTGAAGGCAGAAATCTCGTTGTAAAAGAAGCAAGACCGCTAAGAAGCCAGGAACAAAACCAGCCAGAAGAAAAAGAAGGCGAAGAAAAACAGGCAGAGACAAAAGAAGCAGAATAAATTCCGGAAAAAAGATTGGTAAAAGTATAGAAAAATACATAAATCTGTAATCCTTTAGAAAATAGCAGGTTAAATAATAAATATGAAGCAAAAATATTATTGTCCTATTATTTTAAGAGGAAAGGATGTAGATAAGCTGGAAGAATTAGATTTAAAACTTAAAGGGGAAGGTGCAAAGACTATCAAAGTTAAAGAGGAGTATTT
>CAYOAO010000013.1:0-7162 GCA_964402075.1 Candidatus Woesearchaeota archaeon | reverse complement strand
CCAAATATGGAATCAATATATCTTTTTGTAAGCTCCAGGCTCTGCCTTATATAAGGGGAAAGATTATATTTTTTGGCAAGTTCAAGCGCAGGCTCAAGATATTTTTTAATTCCTCCTTCATGCGTTGTGAAAATGATTTTGCCTCCGCATTTAGGGCAAACACCTTTAAGAGGAGGGCGCCTCATGATTTCATTGCATGCAACACACCTAAAATTCTGCATTGAAAACTTTCTGAGATTTCCTTTCATGTCTTTAATAAAGTGCTTTTCAATCACAAGCCTTGCAGTATCAGAAGTATTGGCTGCCCGCAGTTTTTCAACAAGCTCCATCTGGTGCCGGACTTTTTCCTGCATTGTAGCAAGAGTTTTATAATTAGAACAAACAACGCCCTCATTTATGCTTTCAGTATTATGAGTGAAGCCTATTCCCTTAAAAGGATCTTTTCCTTCCTTTAAAACTGTTTTTATGTCATGAATCTTAACTTCTGAAGAATGTTTTCCCTGATCAGCTGCCTTATAAAGCTCCAGAGGATAGAACTCATAACCTCCAAGAACCTCAAAGTCAAGTATCTGGTCATCTACTTCTCCTGCATTAATCTTAGCATTTAAAACAAGGGGGGAGTCCTGGGTTCCGCCCCTGTGGCTTGGAAGAAATTCTTTTGAAAAATTAAGCAAAACATCTCCCAGAACAGATATTGCCATTTCATCACCATCACAGTCACGCCTGATTGCAGCATGCATGTAAGGGCTTGCAAAGCACCCCAAAGTATTTGAAAATCCGACAATTCTTGAAACAACACCCCCGCAATTATGGGGAGCAATAGAAACTGCAAGATGACCTACAAGATCCTCTCTTTTTCTTACATTGTAAAAAGGCTTCATCTTGTAAAATTTTACCAAAAGCTCATCAATAAAATTGCACAGCCTTATGAAAACATCGTCAGCTCTTTCAGCAGCTTCAGGAAAGCTCGGCAATAAAATATCATGGGGCTTTAATTCCAGAATCTGATCATCATGTATCAGCTCATCACCTTCAATATCTCTCAAATATCCAATTTCCCTGAGCTTTTCAACGCTCACAGAAACTTCTTTCGGCTTAAAGCAGACAAGAGGAAGCTCTGTTGCATCAAACCTCACTGTTCCGTCCTTGTTTACCTGCAAATCAAATCTTGCCCTTAAGATTCCCTTTTCAAGTCTTTCATGACAATGATCCTCAGAACTTGTTCCCCTGACACCTTTTATTAAGACAGGAATTTCCTCATTTGTAAAATCAAGTTTTTCTTTTGCCTTTTCCATAAAATGCCCAATATTTATGGGCCTGTAATAATATGTTCTTGATTTATGGTGTTTCTCACATTTTTTTAGAGAAGTTTCCCCGCATTCTGGGCAGTAAAACATTTTTTTGCATGATTTCCCGCAATCCTCGCAAATGCTAAAGATTGTCTCCTTTTTGCATTCCTCACAGAAATAAACAGGAAATTCTGCTCTCACACTTCCTACTTCACAGGCTGCCTGAACACTTCTAAGCCTTCCTCCTTCTTTTCCGACAGGAAACAGGACATTAGGGCTGCCTGTAAGTTTTCTCAGTTTCGCCTTCTCAGGCCTCCCCATTCTTGCACCAATAAACTCTCCGGCCTTATCCCGGATTTCAAAATCAGAAAGACTGTTCACAACAGAGAGAATGAAATTTTTTTCCTGAAAGATATCTTGTTCTTTTAAGTTTTCAAATTTATTTATCTTAGATTCCAGTTCAGAAACAGGTTTATTTAGAATTAATTCCCCTTCATCTAAAATCCTCCAGTTTATCCCGAGATTTGCAAACAAGGCTTTGCTGTTCTTCGCATCAATGACCACATTTTCTATTGTTACATCATGCTCAACCCCAAGAAGCTCAAGAGCTCTTTTTCCAGGCCTGAATTTCTCCTGGTCTGCCTTTGTATAAGGCATAATTATTTTTTTGTCAGTCTTTGAATTTCGCAGCCAGGACAAAAGACCTAAAAACTGCTCTTTTGAAATTTGGGTCCAGTAAAAGATATATTCAGGATGCAAGGAAATTCCGTGCTTAGAACTTATTCTTACAGCATTCTCAAAATCAATTTTAAAGCAGTCAATGGTTTTTTCCAGTTCAGGATTTTTTCCCCTTAATTCAAGCCCCCAGATTTCCTCAACATACCCTGGTCTTATAAGCTTTGAATTTCTGTTTACAACATCGCTAAAGGGAAAAAGCATATCTCCGATATAAATTATTTCTTCAATATCAGGATAAAGCCTTTTTGCATCTTCCATGGTCCTCAGTTTTTTTACACTTCCGTTAAACAGCCTTACAATTGGCCCGTCAATAGAATCGCATGAGGTAACAACACACCCTTTTGTTGGTTTTTCTATCTTCAGCTGTGTGCCTATTGCAATAAAAGAGTCTGTTACAGCCATTGTGGCAGGATGAACCGATGCTGCGCTGAATCCAGAGTTTCTCCCCCGGCCGTATCTGAATCTGAAAGCTCCTGATTCAGACGGATGCCCAAACACAGGCCTGCCTGCAACAAGGTCATTTATATAGGTCGGAGAGCTTTCCTTTTTTCCCTTATCCCTTTGTTCATGAAGTTTTACATAATCTTCAAGAAAATTCCATCCTTCCGACTTAAACCCTTTTAACTTTACTTCTTTAAGAAGCCTTAATCCTTTTTTTGCTTTCTGTGCAAGGCCTTCTGAAAAAATCAGGCACATCCCTCCCCGGATATAATTTGTTTCTACTCTTTCCAGATTCTTGTAATTTGAAACTTCAAATTTTTCTGTCGGGTCCCCTGAAATCTGAATAGGAAGGTTTTTTGCGAGAAAGGTTGCCTCTTCAACAGTCGGAAGATACTGGAGGTTTGTAATATAATCATGATAATCATAATTTTCAGTAACATATCTTTTTACTTCTTCTTCTGTCGGGTCATATTTTGCGTAGCCAAATAATTCTCTCAGATAATCAATAAGCATAAGAACAACACAGCTTGCAGTGGTTCCCGCGCTTCTTATTGGTCCTGAGAAATTAGCAATGAAATATTCTTTATTGTCTTTTGTCTTTCCTAATTTAATCCCTGTATACCCCTCAATAGGGCTTGAGACAACCCCCAAAGTAGTGTATGCAAATCCTATTCTTATGCCTGCATCAATTGCTTCAAGAAGGCTGGCAAATTTGCAGAATTTCTGCTTTGCAACTTCCTCTGCGATTCTGAAAGAAACCGCCATATTCAGTTTCCCAAATTCTTTTTCCAGTTCAAGGATTCTTTTTGCTATTCTTGTCTCCTCTACCTGAGGATAAACCACTGAAACCAATCCCACAACCCTTTCAGCCAGGCTTCTTGCAAGAGGAATTTCAACTTTGCTTGCAGGGTCAAATCCCTTGGCCCGCGCTTCATTTGCAATAGCATAAACCTCTTTTGTTTTCTTCTCAATCTCCTTAAAATATTGTTCAGTGTTCATTTTATTCAAATAATAGCATTGCTGCATGATATTTTAATCTAATTAATTCCCTGGATTCTTCAAAAGTTATCTTATTGTAAGAATTCCTTAATTTTAATAAAACACTTTTCATTGCTTCTTCTTTATTTAATTTCTCATAAACAAATGCTGCCTGAAATAATCCTCCCAGATTATCAAAATGGCTTAATGAATCAGCATCAGCAATTATTTTTTCCTCCAAAGTTTTTCTGCTATTATTAACAGAGCCCCTATGATTCAGTATGCAGTTCTTTACTTTTTGTATTTTTTTTAACGGATAATTTAACTCACTTAATTTTTTCTCGGCAATCTCAGCCCCTCTGATATGGTGTTCTTTTCTGCCATTCATTATTGAACCAATATCGTGCAGCCATGCAGAGATTTCCACAATCTCAGTATCTGCCCTTAATTTTTCTGCTAATTGTTTGGCATAATTATGAACAGGAACAAAATGGTCCCAATATGCTGTGGGATAATTGGCATTAGGTTTTCTGCATTCTTCTTCTACAAATTTTCTTATTTTTTCAACTATTTCTTCCATTTTTATTCAAAATCAAGTATTTTAATGGCCCTTGTTTTCAGGTTAAGCATAGGTATCTTGCAAAAATCAGGCTTGACTCCTTTTCTTTTTTGGTTTTCTGTTTCCAGCTCCCACCCTCCTGTAGAAATTATTAAAACTCCTTTGTAAGAAGATACCTCCATTTTGTGTGTATGGCCTGAAACAAAAATATCAGGAATTTTTCTGATTAAGAGATCATCTTTTTCAGACGGAAAATACTGGGTAGAGGAATTTGAGGGAGCCAAATGCCTATTTTTTAATAAATAAGCCATTATTTTATCAGGTGCATTAAGCCTTTTCTCAGAAAGACTTTGAACATTATTTGCATAATAGGGATATGAAAATCCATGATATGTAAGAATATCAAAGCCGGGAAAGCTTCTTTCTTTTTTTGCTCCAATATTAACATATGCGGGATTTCCTGTGAGAATTACATTATTTAAATGATACAATGGCCAGGCATATTTCTCATCAAAAAGAGGCTGGGGTTCCATAAGCCTTACACCGTCGTGATTTCCGGGAGAGATAATTATCTTTATATCATCTCTTATCTGACCCAGAATTTCTGCAAGCCTCTTAAATTGCTCTTCAATATCCTCAATTTTCAGGTCTCTTTGCTGCGCAGGGTAATTCCCAACACCTGCCACAACATCCCCGACCAAAAAGATATATTTTATTTTATTAATTTCATTTATATCTTTTCCAGGCAATTTTCTGTTAACATAATCTATAAATTTTTGGAAATTTTCCTCCATAAAAAATTTGCTTCCATAATGAAGGTCTCCCAAAAAAAGAGCATATTCTTCAACAGGGGATTTCTTTTTTTCCAGGACTTTTATATCCGGAAAAACAACATTATTTGCAAAAATTATTTCTTTATCACCAAATCCGCTAAAACCGAGCACAGAGTCCAGTACAATTTCTTCTGCAAGACTATAAAGCTCTGGATTGTTCTGATTAACCAATACACGGGTTTCCCCGGTAAAATCCTCAACATCAAGAATTATATTTTTATTTTTTGTAGTTCTTTTATCAGAAACCATCGCAATTATTGAAGCCTTCTGTCTTTTAGATGACAGTTTATTTATAGAAATAAGGTTATCAAGCCCGTGGCGTTCCTGCAGTAAATTCTTCATCTCATAAAACCTGTTTCTCAGGTTTTTAACAAAATCTTCAACCTCTATTTTTTTAATAAGGGGCGGTGATTTAGACAAAACAGAGACATTTGTATCTCCAGACTTCTGACCAGTGTTCTGCTCATGGTCTTGTTTTTGCTGCGGTATCTGGACAGATTTTGATATCTCCTTTGAAATTTCTATTTTAAGGCCCAGCTTAATTTTTAATTTTTCAAGGCTTTTTCTGTTTTCTTCAGGCAAAGTCAGAAAAAACTCCTTAACCTGTTCCTTATTCTTCTCAAGAAAATTTTTGGTTATAATTTTCCCTTCATGATTTTCAGCAATTTTTTCAATAATAATTTTGGCAGATTCCTGATCCTTCACTTCATTTAGCAGACTAAGAACCTCTGGCTCTATTAAAAGACCTTTTTCAATGCAAAACTTAAGAATTTTTCTTGAATCCATTTTAATTTTATTAAAGGCCTGCAAAGCCAGCAATTTTTTAATTATAATTCAGGGATTCTTCAATAATCTTCTTTGCTTTTTCAATAAGTGGTTTTGAAATTGCAAGTTTTATTTCCCTCATACGCCCTCCCCTGCCTTTTGAAATAACCCTTACATTGATTATTCCAAGCATATCAAATTCCTGGATTATATCCCCCACACGCCTTTGTGTTAATATTTCTGATTTGTTTTTCAGACAGACATCCTGATAATAATTATAAACATCCCCTGTAAAAATCGGCTCATCTTTTTTATTTTTATTTCTTTCAGATAATTTTATTATTGAATAAAGAACATACTGAAATTGTTTTGGTTCTGTCCTTATTACTTCCAGGATTTTATCTCTCTCAATTTTTATATTTGATTCATCAATATGCTTAAGGAGAATTCTTTTAGAGCCCTCTCTTTCAGCAATTTCTCCGGCAATCCTTAACAAATCAAGGGCTCTTCTTGCATCGCCATGCTCCCTTGCTGCAAAAGCAGCACATTTTGCAACAACACCTGCTCCCAAAGCATTTTCCTTAAAACTATTCTTCGCCCTTTGATTGAGAATTTCCTGAAGCTGTATTGCATTATAAGGCGGGAATACGACTTCTTCTTCAGACAGGCTGCTTCTGACCCTTGGATCAATCCCTTCTAAAAAAGTCAGATTATTGCTTATCCCCACAACCCCTATCTGGGTTTTTGAAAGCTCTGAATTAAGTCTTGTAAGATTATAAAGAAAGTCAGTGGATATTTTTTTAACAGCCTGGTCTATTTCATCAAGAATAAGAACAAGGATTTGCTTTTCAGAATCAAGGATATCTATGAATTTATTGTAAACAGTTTCTGTCGGCAGGCCTGTGTTTGGAACCCTGCCACCAAGTTTTTTTATAAGTTCGGCAAGAATTCTGTATTCTGTATCTGAAACTTTTTTTAATTTACAATTAAGATATTCTATTCTTAACTTGAAATCTTTCTCTTTTTTTATTCTTTTTAAAAGCTCATCTTTAACACAGAGTATTGAAAGGGTTTTTCCTGTGCCGGTTTTTCCATAAAGAAAAAGATTGCTTGATCTTTCACCTCTTAAGACCGGCGCAAGAATAGAAGCAATCTGTTTGATTTGTTCTTCTCTGTGTGGTATTTCAACAGGCCTGTAATTAGACTGAAGAAATGTTTTATCCTTGAAAATATTATTTTTGTCAAAAGATTCAAAAATTTTGTCTAATTCTTCTCTCATTTTTAAAATATTTTTTATTTATATTGATAAATTATTACTAAACTCACACATCTATTTCCTATGGAAAATATAAAAAAATCCTGAAAACCATCGGAAAAAAAATAGATTATTATATAAAAGATTATGACCACTGTTAAAGAAAAACACCCTTATTTCTTATGGAAACTAATATTTATTAAAATTATTAAAAAATAATAAAAATTGTAAAAATATTATAATATAATAAAATTATTATTATTATTATTATTATTATTATTATTATTATTATTATTATTATTAT
>CAYOAO010000012.1:0-7208 GCA_964402075.1 Candidatus Woesearchaeota archaeon | reverse complement strand
CCTTATATAATTTTTTAAAACAAGAGAAGGAACACATTGCTGCTGTTGTGTTTAAAGATGGAGAAACCTTTTTTAGGAGTGCTGCAAAAGAAAATTATTTTAAAAAAAATAAGTCATTAAGCCTTAAGAATTGCAGTGATGAAGATATGCAAAGAATGATTTTAATGACCCCTGAAGAGATAATTTTAGCTGACAGAAATTCTGGACAGATTCAATACTTTCAGCCAGAATCTTCTGGTTTGGAAGAGGGTATTGAAAGTTTTAAATTTAAACCTGCATCCTTCAATTATGATCATATAAATGAATATGAAAAATTTAGGCCTGCAAATACAGATTCTAAAAAATTGTATATTTGGGAAAAAAGAAAACATATAACAGGGCCATTGTTTTTAGACGATTCTTCTTTGAAAAAGTTAAAATTGGTTCATTCAAGCCTTTTTTAGTTAATTATTTATATTTGATTTGTCTGCTTATTTTATGGGTTTAAATATAAGGGATATAGTTTCCAGGAAAGAAATAGAGATACAGGATTTGAAAGGGAAGATTGTTTGCGTGGATGCATACAATATGCTTTACCAGTTTCTTTCCACTATAAGGCAGGTTGACGGAACTCCGCTGATGGATAATAAGAAAAGAGTTACAAGCCATCTTTCAGGGATTTTTTACAGAAACATAAATCTTCTTTCAGAAGGATTAAAGCTTGTTTATGTTTTTGACGGAAAACCGCCAGAGCTTAAGGGAGAGACTCACAGGAAAAGAGGAAAAAGCAGGGAACTTGCAAAGGGAAGGTATGAGGAAGCGAAAAAAGTTGAGGACCTTGTAGCTATGAAGCGTTATAGTTCCCAGTTAATAAGGCTTGATGATGAAATGATTCGCGAAAGCAAGGAACTTTTAGAGGCAATGGGCATTTGCGTGATACAGGCTCCTGGAGAAGGGGAAGCACAGGCTGCTTACCTGAATAAAATTAACAAAGATATTTATGCAGCTGTAAGCCAGGATTATGACTGCCTGCTTTTTGGAGCTCAGGGATTAGTAAGGAATCTTGGGCTTGCAAGAAAAAGAAAAACTTTTTCAGGATGGATGGAGATAAAGCCGGAATTGATTGAACTGGAAAGAGTCCTGAATTCCCTGGAGATAAATCTTGACCAGCTTATCTGTCTGGGGATTTTGGTTGGCACTGATTACAATCCGAAAGGAATTCCCGGAATAGGGCAAAAAAGAGCTCTTGAAATTGTAAAAAAATACAGGCAGCCTGTTCTTATTTTCAAAAATGTTGAGGAACAGATAATGTCCTTGCCAGAAAAGGACAGATTTGACTGGAAAGAAATTTTTCAGCTTTTTCACAAGCCAGATGTGGTTAAGGCTGAAATTAATTTTCCCAAAGTTGATGAAGGAAAAATCAGGAAAATCCTTGTTGAAGAGCATGATTTTTCAGAGGTAAGGGTTGAAAAGCAGTTTGAAAAATTAAGAGAACTTAAAGAAAAAAAGAAGCAGAAGGGGCTTGGTGATTGGTTTGAGTAATTTGATTTGATCTTAAATCAATATCCGAGTTTTTTTCTTCTTTTCCTTCTAAATCTTCCTGCTAACAAAAAACAACCAATTATAACTAAAATAACCCCTATTAATATGGTTGTAGTTTTTTCATAAAAGAGATCTGTGAATACTGGTAATAAAATAAGAGGCAAACCAAGTAATAAAAACAAACTTCCAAAGCCTCTTCTCAAGGAGAATGTTGTCCTGCCGTATTCTTTTCTTTTCCCCAGAAACCATATAATCCAAATTGCAAATAGAAATATTATCAGAAAGAGAATAGGGGTCAAATCAAAAGAAAATCCTATTCTATAAAAAAAACTTTCCAAATTAAACCCAAACCTGTATAACCAATAAGATATTGAAATAGCCCCTACAAGAGAAATTGTTCCAACTACAGGCTTGTTTGGGTACCCGTAAGGGTCTTTGAAGAATTTTCCTAGAGCTAAAAAGAGAAGCGCAAAGAAAATAATGAAAGAAGCCATAAAAGTCAGGTTATCATAACCTATATTGTCAAGGAAATATGTAATTGAAAATCCTCTGCCATAACCTCCATAAAACTGTGCACTTGCGAAATTGATAAGAAATATTCCGAGTATAGCCCCCAATAATAAACAGCTCTTTTTTTGCATGGATAGGATAATGAACCTGTTTTTATAAAATTATCTTTCGGAAATAAAAATCTTTATAAATAAGAGAATTATTTAATTATTATGAAGAAAAGGGTTGCAGATTCTAAAGATAAAAAGTTCCTTGCTTTGGGTATAGGGATTTTTGTTTTATGCAGTTTTGCTTTAAATTTTATGAATGTTTCTGATTCTGCTCAGATTACCGGTCATACTACAAATTCTTTTATTGAAGATATGTTTGCTAAGTGGGGAGAGGGAAGTTTAGATGTAAACATTGCCAAATATTTATTATTTATTATTGTAACATTATTAATTTTTAGCATTTTGAATATTACAGGATTTCCTGAGAGTATATTTGTACAGTCAGTAGGGGCAATTTTAGTTAGTTTCTTAGCTGTTTCTTATATAACCCCTAATGAGATTTTTACTATCTTAACAACTTATACCGCAATGGGAATAACTTTGAGCATGGTTATCCCTTTTGGAATTATGGTTTTGGCTTCAGCTGCTATTTTATCTCCTATAAGGAAAAAAGGTAAAAAAATCAGACTAAATGTTTCTGGTTTGACTCCAGGAAAGATTATTATGGTGTCTATTTTATGGTTATTGTTTACAGCAGTTTTAATTTACAAATTCATTATAGGATATGGAGCAGATAAAGTTCAGCCTTCTGGAGGATTGGGCATTGTAATGATTGTTGTAACTGCATTATCTATCTTAATTACAATATTTAATAAACAATTTAGAAAGTGGATTATGAATATTGGTAAGGAAATAAAGAATACAGAATATGAATTTGCACAACAAGCTGCACAGCATGCTAAAGGGTTTGCTGAGAGTGAAAGAGGAGATTAAGTTTTTAGTAATATTTAATAATTGTTTTTTCTTTTTGATCTTATGAAATCATTTGACATTCTTGGAAACATTATTGTTGTTAAATTTCCCAAGGAATTTAAGGTAAAGGACAAAAAAAAGTTTGCAAGGGATTTGCTGAAAAAGCATAAATCAGCAAAAACAGTTCTTGAAAAGATAGGGAAATTTAAGGGAAGGCTCAGGAAGCAGAAGACAAAATGGCTTGCCGGAGAAAAAACAAAAGAAGTTCTTTACAGGGAAAATGGCTGTGTTTTCAGGTTTAATATTGACAAGACTTATTTTTCCCCGCGGCTTAATAATGAAAGAAAAGAGATTGCCGGCAGGATTAAGAAAGGAGATGAGGTTTTGGTTATGTTCGCAGGTGTTAGTCCTTATCCGATTGTTATTGCAAAGAATTCTTCTGCAGCAAGGGTTTATTCAAATGAGATAAATCGCGAGGCAAATAAATATGCACAGCTGAATATTGAGCTGAACAAAGTAAAAGACAAGGTTGTTCTGTTGCCTGGGGATGTGAAAAAAGTTGCTAAGAGATTGTCTAAATATAAAGCCGCCCAATCCCCGACCACCGCCCCTAAGAAAGTTAATGCTAAAAAATCCCGCAGTTTATTATTAAATGCTCCGCGCAGGTTTGATGTTATAGTTATGCCGCGCCCCCAGCTTAAAGACAATTTTCTGAAACAGGCATTTTCATTAAGCAAGAAAAACACGCGAATTTTTTATTATGATTTTTGCAAAGAAGATGAAATTGATTCTGTTATTAATATGATTAAGGAAGAGGCAAAGAAAGCACGGAAAAAAATCAGAATTTTGAGAGTTAAACGTGCTGGCGAGATTGCTCCTTATAGAATCAGATTAAGAGTTGATCTTAGGGTTGTTTAATAAAAATCTAAGAAAATGAAAAAGAAAATAATATTTTTTGATGGAGATGGTACTCTTTGGTATCCTAAAAAAACAAAATATCAAAAACATCCTGTTTGGCTCTATAAAGATAAAAGATTCAAGAACCATACTAATCATTTAATCATGACTCCTACAGCGATTTCAACAATTAAGAAATTAAAACAAAAAGGGATAATCACTATAATTCTCTCTACTCATCCTAATTCTCCAAAAGAAGCAGAAGCAATAATCAACCAAAAAATAAAATACTTCAAATTAAAAGAACTATTTGATGAAATACACTCAACAAGAGATTCCCCTAAATCAAAGGCAAATTTCATACTTAGAATTCTCAAGAAAAGAGGAATCCCAAAATCCAAGGCTTTAATGGTGGGAGATAGTTATAAGTGGGATTATCAACCAGCGAAGAAAATAGGGGTTGATGCTCTTTTAATTGAATCAGAATATGAACCTATGAGGGGAAAAGTGAAAAGACCTATAAAAAGATTAAGAGATGTCCTTAAATACATTAATTAATCCAATACTAAAACTATAGCCTTTTTTCCATCCTGATTGCTGTTGGAGCTTCACCGCCGTGCCAGGTGAATCTCGGCCTTATTCTCATGGGATAGATTCTTTCTGAATTGTCATCAAGAATAATCGCGCTTCCTTTCAGTGTCGGAAGATAATCCATTTGCTTTTTAATGCTTTCCAGGACATATGACTGCATAATGTAATTAAGGGCTTCTGTGTCCGGCTTTGAGGTAACCCTGTGGCTTATTACTATGTCTGACTGGGTCATTACATCTGTGTGGATTTGTCCTGGCTGCTGTGTGGCAAGTGCAAGAGAAATCCCTGGCTGCCTCCCTTCACGCAAAAGCTGGATAAGAGCATCTGTTGCAACTGTCTTTCCTTTTAATGGCAGAAATTCATGGGCCTCATCAATAAAAATCCAGACCAGGGGATATTCCTTTTTTTCCACTCCTGCTATAAGGTCAAGGCCGCGGGAAACAGAACTTATTTCCTCTGATTTTCTTGCAGACATTCTCTGGTTGAAAATTTTCCTTGATAAAAGGCTTATTACAAGGGCTCTTATGTTGAAAGCCCCGACAGCATTGTAGACACTAAGATCAAGAACACTTGTTGTCCCTCCTGAAATCAGATCTTTTACCTGTGTTGGTTCCTCATCTTCTTTTGCAAATACCCCCCATGTATCTGCTGCTTCAAAAAGCCCTATTGCAGCATTTTTAATTTCAAAAGATGTGCTTTCCTCTTTTTTCAGGGCATCAAGAATATCACTTATATCAAACCTTCCTGATTTCTCTTTTAATCTTGTCAGTGTCCTCTGGATAAGAACAGATACAGGATGGATTATGTCAAGCCCGAAAGTCAGTATCCAGTCCTCTGGATTAAGCTCTGCAACATCAAGTGCAAATCCCTTATCTGCAGGAATTCCTTTTTCAATATATTTGTCATAATGGCCAGAAGGAACAAAAATTTTCACAGAGAGATTTTGCGGTTTAAGCCCCCATTCTGTTAGCAATTCCTTGTCCCTTTCATTTTTGTATTTCATTGTCCAGTATATTCCCATTGTGTCAAAAATCAGGGAGCCGATGTTCTGGCCTATTTCTTTTGGAAGATTTGAGAGCTCTTCTGCGATGACTCCGAGAGTGTAGGATTTTCCGCTGCCACGTTTTCCTGCAACTAACACTACGTGGCTTCTCGCAACATCCATAAAAATTTTATTGCTTAGAGAAGTATATTGCCCCATTCTGACATAGCTTTTCCCTATGAAAACCAGGCCGCGGTCTCCGAAGGCCTTTTTATCTGAAGCATTCCGTCCGACAAAAATATCATAAGCCATGAAGAAAAAAAGATAAGATTGTTTATAAAATTAGTTGTATTTATTATATTGGCTGTTTGATTCTGGCTAGCTTTTTTCCAGATAAGCAACTTCCTCTTCTGTAAGCTTCAGCTCTTTCTGGATTTCTGGTTTTAGTAGGAATTGTTTTATTGTCGGGAATTCTTTTAATGCCCGCTTTTCCCCGACATGCACATATCTGGAATATTTTTTTGCAATTGCTTTTTTCTTTTCTATCCTTTTATTATTGAGCCACATTTTCAGGATTCTGGTGGGCTTTTTGTAGCTTGTGAAGCCTGTTTTCTCGCTTTTTTTGGCACTGGAAATGCCATATGATAAGAAAGCATTTTCATAAACTAAGAATCTCCAGTACTGCTGCCTGTAAATTCTCCTTTTGAAGATATCAACTTTACTTAATGCATCATAGGCTTTGACAAGCTCTTCTCCCTTGTATTCTGCAGGGATGTTTTCCTCAATCCACAGAATTATTTCATCCATTGGTTTTTTTATGGAATCAAAAACCTGGAGCATGGCATTATTTGGCTTTCCTTTGAAAACCATTCTTAATGCACTGAAGATATCTGTCTCTTTGTTTCTCTCATGAATAAATATCTGGGAAGGGTCTGGCAGGCTTGCTGCTGTTTGCAAATCATTTATCGCAGCCCTCATATCCCCTCTTGCTTTTATTGAAATATTTGTCAGTATATCCTGTTCAATGAATTTTTTTTCCTTTCTTAAAATTCCTATAAGAGAATCCTTTATTGACTTGTAATCAATTTCCCTGAGCTGGACAGTTTCGGCTTTTTTTCTTAATGCACTGAATTTCTTATCCCAAATGTCATTTGCAGTGATTATTATCGGATGGGATGTTGATCCGATAAGTCTTAAAAGTTCCTGGAGCCCGCCACGGTCTGCTCCGGAGATTCCGTCAACTTCATCAACAAGAATAATTTTTCCTTTTTTCAGAAGAGATTGCTGTCTTGTTGCAGGCATTAGAATTTCCCTGAGCTTTTCACTATTTCTCAAATCACTGGCATTTAATTCAAAAATTTCAGAATTTGATTCATTTGCAGCTGCATGGGCAATTGCTGTCTTTCCTGTTCCTGGCGGACCATGAAGAATTATGGCTTTTGTCTGCAGTTTCCCTTTTCTTGTTTCTATTCTGGCATTATATAGAAATTCCCTTATTTTTTCAACTGCCATGTCCTGGCCTTTTATTTCAGAAAGGTAGTGTGGCCTGTATTTTTCTGCCCAGTTTGTTGCTGTCATTTTTCTCTTTTTTTGTAAGAATTCCTCCTTTAATTATTTCATCTAAATATTTGATTGATTGTTCTTTAGGAGGCTCTATTCCTAATAAGCCGCATTTTTTTGGTTTTCCAGGTCTTGTTAAATACTTAAAAGCCACTCCCCAGCCGCATAATTCCTTATCTCCTATT
>CAYOAO010000011.1:0-7829 GCA_964402075.1 Candidatus Woesearchaeota archaeon | reverse complement strand
ATCTCCGAGAATTTATATTATGGAAATAAAAGTCTTGAAAAGTTCAAAGGATGAAATTGAGATGCAGGTTGAGAATCTAACTCTTGCAGAACTCCTGAGAGTGTATCTTAACAAGGATCCTGCAGTGACTTTTGCAGCGTGGAAAAGGGAACATCCTTCTGAAAAGCCAATAATAAAAATAACTGTCAAAGGGAAATCAATAAAAAAAGCTGTGAATGATGCTGTTGCTTCTGCTGTAAAAGATCTGGAAAAAATGGAAAAAGATTTCAAAAAGATGAAATAATATCTTAGAGAACATATTTCTTTTTAAAGGATTAATTCATTAGGGACTTATGGCTGAAAAATATACTTTGTATTTGCAAAATCCTAGGATAAAAGAGTTAATCCCATTTTTTGAGGAACATAATGATGAATCCGTTCCTTTTATTACAGAAAGAATTACAAAATACTTAGATTTTCCACATTTTTTTGATTTTTTTTATAAAGACAATTTTCCTCAACAATACTATAGGATGGAGGAGATACCCTCTAAAAGGAGAGAAGTGAAAGGAATGATTGATTTTATTGCAAAAATAATTATTCCAGAAAGCACACAAGAACTTTGCTTATCTGCTGAAAATGGAATTGTTAAGATAAATCTAACAAGTAAACTTCTTAAGAATCCCCTTGATGCTGAAATTCATAAAAAAGAGGGAAGAATTAAAAGAAAATTTCAACTTCATCTCTTGAAAGATTCTTAGAAATCACAATAATTCTTATTAACTTAAATCTGCATTTTTAATTATGCCTTATAAAACTGAAAGACCTGGAAATTACAGGAGAATAGAAAAAATATCTGCAGGCAGTTATGACCTGAATAGATGGCTTTATGGAGGTTATGAGTCAGGCATTATAACAATGATTGCAGGACCGCCGGCAAGCGGGAAGACCAATTTTGTTTTACTGGCTGCATGCAGCATGGCAAAAAAAGGAAAAAAAGTCATTTTTATAGATACAGAAGGAGGTTTTAGTGTTGAAAGAGTAAAACAGGTTGTCGGCAGTGAAAATTTTGAGGAAATTTTAAAGAATATCCTTATTCTTAATCCAACCTGTTTTGAAGAGCAGAAAAAAATATTTATGAATCTGCTTAAGCAAGTCAGGAAAGAAAATATAAGCCTGATTATTGTTGACGGAATGGCTATGCTTTACAGGCTTGAGCTTGGTGATGCGCAAAAAACAAAAGATGACAATAAGGTCAGGGAAGTAAACAGAGAGGTTGCAAGGCAGATGAGAATTCTTTCTGAAATCTCAAGAAACCAGAACATGCCTGTTTTAATCACAAACCAGGTTTATCACGGATTTCTTTCTGAGGAAGAATGGAAAAAAGGAGTTAAGCCAGAGGCGAATATTGTCGGCGGTGATTTGTTCAAGTACTGGAGCAAGACAATTATTGAATTAAAAAATGACCGCGGAAAAAGAAAAGCAATTCTCCTGAAACACAGAAGCATTCCAAAAAAAGAATTAAATTTTGAAATAAAAAACAAGGGAATATTTCGCAGGGGCTGGTTATAATGTCAAAAAAATTCAGGAATTCAGAAATCAAGACTTTGAAAGATTTATCCTTAGAGAACCGCTTGCTTATAGTTGATGCTTCTGCTATAATGGCTCCTTTGGGTACTAATAGAGAAAATCTGAGATTAAAAGAAAAAATTAACCTTACAGAAGGAAATAAGAGATTTTTGGGTGATATGATAAAATATATTGAAAATGGAAGCAACTTTTACATAACTCAGCCTGTTTTAGAAGAGATTTATGAAGGATGCAAATATAAAAAAACATCAGATCCTTATGGGCTAATTGAAGAGGAGGAAAAAGAGAGAGAAAGATTAGCTGATTCCTTTAAAGATAATAAAAAAATAATAGTCTTGGACAGGAATAAAGAAGACATGTATGTCTGCATTTCTGAAAAATATAAATGGATTGGAAAGAAACGTGGTTTAAGTTGTGCTGATTTTGACCTTCTTATAAAAGGGCTGACTTTATCTATTACTTCTAAACCTGTCAAGATACTTTCAAATGATTATCATGTTTTTTATGCCCGGAATGATATTTTGCAAAGGATTAATTCTCACGAGAAGAAAATTTACAATAGAGAATTAGGAGACAAGGATATTGGATTTTTTAACAGAATAGGCTTTTTTGATTTTAAGAGCCTGGTAATGTAGATTTATTGAATATTTTTAGACGACTCTGCAGTAATTCCCAAAGAATATAAACTTCTGTTCCCTTGGCCTTTTATGGTATCTAAAAAAGATATCAGGTTTGAGGTCATAAAGAAAATTGCTGAGATTAATTTTAAATACAAAAATCTTGATAAAATTGACAAGGTCTCAGAGTTAAATACTAATTCTCCGCCAAGTGTTTTCATCGGCTCAAAGCTGAAATATCCTCTTGTTAATGTCGGAATTCTCAGCCCGCTGGAAAAAGATGAAAATGCATGGGTTTATGATTCTCCTGATTACTGGGCAAAAAAGAATTTTAGCATCAGGGAAGTTCTTGGGCTAAGGGACAATCTTCTTAATTCCAGGTTTCAGACAAATGTTAAGGATATAAGGGGTGCTCAGGGAGTCAGTAACCAGAAATTTGTTGAGATTGCACAGGAACTTGCAATAGCTTCAAAACCTGTTGATGTTGAAATAGAGCTTCAAAAGAAAATAGGCCCTGGCCTGAAAAAAGACAGGATTTTGCTTCCGCAGGGAATGAGGGCTCCTTTAAAAAAAGCAAAGATAACTGGCAATGTTAAGGTTCACAGAAAGCTGGATAAGATTATGAATGATGATATAAAGGCGGCTGAAGGGATTAATGAATTGTATAAAAGAAGGTTTGATGAATATACTTTGAGCAAAATTCTCAGTGTCGGGGTTCTTGGGATGAAGAAAAACAGGAGGCTTGTTCCGACTCGGTGGTCTATTACAGCCACAGATGACATGATTGGAAAACAACTCCTAGAAAAAGTTCGCAGCTACAGGTGGATTGAAAATCACGAATTGTTTTTCGGGGAATTCATGGGAAATGCCTATCTGATAATGTTCTTTCCAAATGTATGGAGCTATGAATTGTTTGAGCTTTACCTTCCCGGCAGTTCATGGAATCCCGGGAATGAGATTAAGGCTGCGACAGATTTTGAGTCTTTTTCAGGAAGAAAAACATATGCTTCAGATACTGCAGGAGGATATTATGCTTCTAGGCTTCCTGTTCTTGAATATCTTGACAAAATTAAAAGGCAGGCATCTGTTCTTGCAATCAGGATTGAGCTTCCGAGCTACTGGGCATCCTTGGGTGTATGGGTTGTCCGCGAATCAGTGAGGAAGGCACTGAAAAACAAAAAATTTGAATTTGCTGAGATGAATGAAATGACAGAAAGTTCTAAGAAAATAGGAATGATTAAGTTCGGTTTTGACCCTGATAAAGTCCTGAAAAAGAGCAGGCTTTTTGAGCAGATGAAAACCCAGACGAATTTAGGAAAGTGGTTTTAGTTTTGGTTGCTTGTCGGCTTCGCCGAAATAATTAAGTTTTTATAGGAGGTTTCTTTACATATTTTATGAAGGATAAATCAAAACCTTCAGGGAATGCAATTGCCGGATTGGTGTTAGGTCTTGTTTCATTTAGCGGTTTTATTATCCCAATAGTTGGGGTTGTGTGTGGTATTCTCGGTATAATATATAGTAAAAAATCGTTAAAAGACTCAAAAGAGATGGCAACCGGAGGTTTAATATTAAGCATAATTGGTTTAATTATTTCATTAATTGTTTGGCTAATAAGTGCGTTATACTGGTTTACAGCTTTTAGTTAGTTTTCCTTATCTTCCCTCTTTTTTCTGTATTCTTCAATCCTCTTTTTGTTTGTCGGGCATTCCGGGTTAAAGCAGAATGTCCATGGGCGTCTTCGTTTTTTTATCAGCATTAGTTTCTGGAAGCCGCAGTCCTCACAGATTTCCTTTGATTTTTTTATCAGTCCGTTAGGCGGCAGGCTGTAAGTGTTCCTGCATTCAGGATATGAAGAGCATGAGACAAAATATCTCCTGGTTTTTTTGGAATAAGTAATTCTTAATTTTCCTTTTTTGCAGACAGGACAGAATGTTTCAAGCTTGCTTTCTTCTCTTTGCTGTTCTATAAGGGTCTGGTTTGCCCGGGAGATTTCTTTTCCTATTTTCTCCTGCTTTTTTGTAAACTGCTTTATTATCTTTTTTATGGTTTTTTTTGCCTTGTTAATTATTTTTCCTTTTTTTTCTTCATATCCTTTTTTTGATGCAGAAATAGATTCCATTTCCTGCTCAAATTCCTTGGTTAATAATTCATCAATGATTATCGGGGAGTGTTTTTCAAGAGTATTTATCAGTGAAATTCCCAGTGGAGTTGCTTTTATGCTTTGTCCCTGAACATAGCCTCTTTGGTAAAGTGTTTCCAGGATTGCAGCGCGGGTTGCTTTTGTTCCGAGGTTCTTTTTTTCAAGAAATGAAACAAGGGAAGCAGGAGTATATCTTTTTGGCGGCTGTGTTTCTTTTTCCTCTTTCCTTAAATCAGAAACTTTAACATTCCCGCTTATACCAGGGATTTCCTTTTCATTGATTCTGACAGGATAAACCTGCATCCATGATTTCTCCTTTATTGACAAGCCTTTTTTTGTGAAGATAAGGCCTTCAATTTCCACTTTTATGCTCTTGTTCTCAATAATCGCATTATTCATAAACAGGCTGAGAAATCTCTTTGCTATCAGGTCATAAATCTTTTTTTCATCCTGTGAAAGGGGGTTTCCTGTATTTTCCCCTGTGGGATAAATTGCAGGATGAGCAGGATCTGTTTTTTTTCCTTCAACAGGCTTTTCCCTTTTTATGAGGTTTTCAGCATTATATTTTTTTGCGAGTTTTCTGATGATTTCTTTATAATTTATTGAAGGAGGAAGTTTCTGGCTTGAAGTTCTTGGGTAGGATATAAGCCCAGCAAGATAAAGACTCTGGGCTATTGCAAGTGTTTTTGAAGGATTTATTCCAAAAAGCCTGTAAGATTCTGTTTGCAATGCTGTGAGATTGAAGGGAGGGTTTGGCGGGATAATCTTCCGGGATTTTTTTGTTTCTGCCTGGCCTGTTTTGCCAACAAGATTTTCAAACTTCTTTAATTCTTCTTTTCTGAAAATATTTTTGTTATGAATTAATTCAATCTTGGGATTTTCTAAAGTAATAAATATCTGCCAGTAAGGGGTTTTTTTGAATTCCTGAATTTCTTTTTCTTTTTTGACAATTATTCTCAGTGCAGGTCCCTGAACCCTTCCTATGGACATTATCTTGAACTTTCCGACAGATTTCAGGGAATCCATTAAAGCCCTTGAAAGATTTATTCCGTAAAACCAGTCCAAAAAATGCCTGGTCTCGCCTGCAATTGCCTGTCCCCAGTTAATGCCTGGTTTTTTGGTTTCATATGACTGGTTAATTTCTTTTTCTGTAAGTGATGAGAATTTCATTCTTTCTGCATCTGGCTGTGCCGCGATAAATCTCACAACATTTAATCCAATCACTTCGCCTTCAATATCATAGTCTGTGGCAACTGTCAGAACACCTGCATTTTTCACAAGTTTTGACAGGACATTATAATATTTTTTGCTGAAGTCATTTTTTCTTACATAAAAATTAGGAATCCAGACAAGGTCAAAAACAGGAATCTTTGCGCCAGAGTTTTTTTGCGCCAGGGTGAATAAATGACCGACTGCACATGCTACAATAATCTTCTTCCCTTTTCTGTCAACCTCATAATAAGGAACATTATTAATGGATTTTTTTCCTGATTTGCCCAGGGCAGAGGCAATTTTCCATGCAGCCTGGGGCTTTTCTGTAATAATAAGTTCATAACCTCCTTTTTTTAGATTTATTCTTGGTGTTTTGAATTCCTTAAATTTCAGATTATTCTTTTTTTTGACCTTATTCCTGATTTTTTTTCTGAAGCTTTTCTTTTTGGCCTTCTTTTCTGTATCTTCATCTTTTTTTTCAATTGTTATTAAAGAGCCAGTGTCAAGGGACTTGTATAATTTGGATATGGCATGCTTGATATCCTCTGGATTTACAGGGAAGAAATTTTCTGCAAGCTTTTCTTCCCGCGTTTTTTTCTGTTTTCTGGGCATTTTACTTAGAGATTATTTAATCTTTAATTATCTTATGGAAACTAGTAAATTCTCTTAATCTTGTTACCATTTTAAAATTAAAAATAATAACATTTAAAAACACCTATTTGATATATGTTTTGTAACATAAGTGTTTGAGAACATCTGATCAGACATTTTATGAAAAATACAATAAAATGAAAGACAACTTTGACATCTTTTTTCGGAGAAAGCCTGCCTTGATGCTGGTTTCTTTGAAAAAGAATACGCGAATGAGGTATGGTAGTATATTGGCTAAGGAAGTTGACTGCACTTACAGCCATGCAGTAAAAATTCTGCAGACTCTTGAAGTGTTGAAACTGGTTAGTTTTGAAAAAAAGGGGCGGATAAAAATTATAAAACTGACCAAGAAAGGGAAAGAAGTCGCAGACGCTATTGAAAATATCCAGGAACTTATAAGATAATTCTAAACTACTGCCCCGAATGTTTTTGTTTTGGTTAGTTTGGAGTATATCATTTAATTTTCAGAAAAATTTATAACTTATTTCTTGTTAGAAATAATAATTAAAAAGAGGTTAAAATGAAAAAAAGAAAGGTTAAAACTGGCCGTGCAAGGAAAAAGCCCGGAACAGGAGGAAAAGGCAAGTATTACAGGATTGTTGTAAGGCCAAAGTCTGAATTTAAGACTTTTAGAGCTCAGGTTGTCGGGACAGAAGGAGCAGAGAGGCTTGCAGGAAGAAGAAAAAACGGGAGCTGGGATACAGAGGCTTGGCTTATTCCTAAAAAACATGCGCATGTCTCTGGAGGAACACTGGTTGGTGATACAGCAAAAATAAGAGGTATCCTTTCAAAACTTGGCTCTAAGCCAAGAAAAGTTAAAGGGGATGTCTTTAAGGCAAAGCCGCGGAAAAATATCCCTGAAAAAGCAAAGCCAACAACTAAGATGAAAAAGGCCCAGAAGAGAAACATAAAAAAAGCTCAGGCAGCTAGAAGAAAGAAGAGATAATTTGCGCTCGTAAACTCGCGGATGGTAAAATCTTAATAATAAAAACTATTTAATTATTATTAGCAGTTCATATCAATTGTGAGCGAATGGAATGAGCGAGCTAAAAAACTAAAATGGTCCTTCAATACAAAAAGAAAGGTGAAACCAGGTGGAAAAAATATCCTGGAAAAGAAAAGATTAAGGGGGGTGTCAGCCAGTATGATTTCAGGCTGCTGAATGAATCAAAGACAAAAGTCCTTGTTGAAAAAGGGAGCTATGATAAAGTCATGAAGAGGTTTCGGCAGATTGAGTTCTTTAAGCATAAAGGATGATTAGTTGCTGGAATAAGTTTTTCCTTTAGCCTTTATTATACATTTCTGTTTTTCTCCTGGTTTCGCGATTATTTTTGCTTCATCAATAATCTCTTTTGGGATATTCTCTTTTCCCAAGACTTCTTCAAACCATTTAAAAACAATATTAAAATGTTTTTCTATATCATCTCCTTTGGGGTCTGGTTTTATCTTTCTTGTTAAAAGATCTGCCTCAATTTTATAAGGAATGAACAATCCGCTTTTAAGAGGATCTCTCCAATCTACCTCAATAGCATTATTAGCTATTCCTTTTAATTTTCTTATTTTAAAGCCAATATTCATTTTCTAAAAAATGGCCCTGGAGGGATTTGAACCCCCGACACCTGGATGTCTCCATGACATTT
>CAYOAO010000010.1:2727-8124 GCA_964402075.1 Candidatus Woesearchaeota archaeon | reverse complement strand
GAAGTCCCCTGTATAAAGGAAATTATGCAGACCGTTTCCAACATTAAAATGAACCATTGCGCTTCCAAGGGCATGGCCTGCATTGTAAAGTGTTATTCTTATGTCAGGAGCTATGTCATTTACTTCATTAAAATTAAGGCAGATTGTATGCTTTACCATTTCTTTTACATCTCTTGAACTAAACAAAGGTGTTGTTGCCTGCTTGTAAGCAACGCCGATAAAATCAAGTGATGTAAGAGCAGCCAGATCCATTGTGGGATGTGTCATGTAAGTCGGGCCTTTATAGCCCATTTTATACAGATAAGGCAAAAGCCCGACATGGTCAAGATGGGCGTGGCTTATTATAATAGCATCCAGTTCGCGAATGTCAAATTCAGGAATATCAAAATAAGGGAACTTATCTCTTCCCTGGCTTGCCACATCTATTCCGCAGTCAATCAGGACTTTTGAATTTGGTGTCTGAAGAAGCAAGCAGCTTCTTCCAACCTGCCTTCCGCTTCCTAGAAAAGTAAGCCTCACCCATTCCTCAACTTTCTCAGGGCTCCACTCTTTGTATATTTTTTTTCCTATATTGTTAAGAAACTTTCTTCTGTAATTGTTGTTTGCATATAAAACCTCTCTGACGCTTTCAGTTATCTGGCTCTTTATTACAGGGCTTCTCTGAACCTGCGGAGTCCAGAGAGTTGTATTTTTAATTTCATTTAAGATAGAGCCCTGCTTTCCGATAACCATGCCGGGCTTTTTAGCCTCAATTATAACAATGCTCCTGTGATAATCAAAGATTATATTTGTAATTTCAGCATCCTGCGGAACTATTTTTTTTATTTCCTCTTTTATTTTTTCCTGGTCAGGCAGAATTTTCTGGTCTGCGCGAAGCTCAATTCTTTTTTTCAGCTCATCAACAATCTCCTTTATTCTTGGTTCGCCCTGCCTGAAAAAATTCTCATTATCTGTGTAAAGAACTATATTTGCACCTTCAAAATTCGCTTCTGTTATTTTTCCTTCAAGCTTATCTGTTATGTATTTTAGAATATCTGTCATTTTTTTTTAAAATTATTATATCATTAAAGTTCTTTTAGTGATTATTTGTCAGCTCAGGATGTCAATCAAATCACTTCTTTTTATTGCTCTTTTTCTGATTTTGGCCTGTCTTTGTATTCAGGAAGAATCTCCTGCTCAACAACTTTCTTTATTCCGTCTTTTGTGATTGTGAAGATGTCTATTCCATAACCGCTTCCAACATCCCTTTGGGTTGAGGCTTTCAAAGCTTCTTTTGCAAGTTCAACCCCCTCTTTTACAGAAATGTCTTTTTTATACTGCCTTTCCAAAAGCCCGAGAACATATGGCATTCCAGAGCCAAAGTTAGCATCATAATCTTCTATCTTAATTACGCTTCCTGCAGGTTCAATTGTATATAGTTCTGTTGTTCCATCTTCATTAAATCCTGCCACCAACATTCCTACGATGCTTGGTATCATAGACATTTGTCTTACTTGAGAATAGGTTATAGCTCCTGTAAGATTCGCTGCTTGTTTTACAGAAGGACGAGATTTACTCCTTAATTCTTTTAATCTAAGTTCTGCTGCAATTACTTTTCCTAATCTCTGAGCATCCGCAACTGCCCCTGTCCATGAACCTACGAGATAATCATTAATTTGAACTACTTTTTTAAATTTTTTACCGATAATATGAGTCCCAGCTGTAATTTGCCTGTCAGCAGCCATTACAACTCCGTCTTTGCAGACAATTCCGAGAATTGTTGTTCCTGTCTTCAAGATTGAGTTTTTTAATTCCTGGTCTATTTCCATTTTAGTGTAAATTACTCTGTTATGTCCTCACTTAATTTTTCTAGAATCAACCCTACAAAGCGTAAATCTACAGAGGATTTTTATTTTATAAAGCTTTCGGAAAAAATTCTTGAAAGCCCGTTTTCCTTTTTGAAGCGGATTACATTTTCCACAAAGCTTTCAATTTTCTGTTCATGGCTTACAATTATCAGCTGTTTTGCATCAAGCTGCCCTAAAACATCACGCATTTTATCAAGCTGCTGCTCTGAAAATCCGTCTGTTGGCTCGTCGAGAATTACTATCTCGTTTGTTTTTATCTTGCTAAGCATAGAGTTAACAACCTGGTTCAGGGAAAGACGGTAAGCAAGAGCCACTGCTGTGCGCTCTCCTCCAGAAAGATAAGCATAATCAAGCTCATAATCCTGAAATTCAATTACAGGTGTAAAATTATCATCAAGACTTACCTCAAAGGAATCAGAAACAAGCATGGAAAACCATCTTGAGAAAAGTTCTGAAAATTGTGCCTTAAGCCTGAGCATTACATTTTTTTCAATAAGGGATATCAAAGAAGAAAAGTTTTTTGACAGCCAGGCTTCTGTTTTTGTTATGTGATTCAGTTTTTCTTTTATTTTCTCTGTGCGTTTTATTCTTTCCTTAATTTCATCTATCTGCCTTGAAAAAACTTCTATTTCCTTTTTTAGTTCAGCTACCTTTATCTCAGCGATCCTTTCCTGCCTTAAAGAATCTTCAAGTTCTTTTTCCTTGGTTTCAAAAAGGTTTTCATATTTATTAAGGCTAAAAATTTCTTTGGCCAGAATTTCTATATGATTCTTTAAAATCTGAATATCCTTTTCTATGGATTCCTTTGTTTTTTTAATTTCATCCAGATTTTTCTTTTTTTCTTCCAGATCCCGAAATCTTATCTTTAAAAGAACCAGTTCCTGAAGATCTTTTTCTTTTCCTGTAATTTCTTTGTCAAGAGAGTTTATTTTTTCAATCAAAGATGATTTTTCAGCAGTCAGCTCATTTATCTTTTTGATATTTTCAGAGATATTTAAATCCAGCTGGTTTATGACATTGCTCTTGTAAACAGGCCCTACATTCTGCAAACAGGTCGGGCAAATTTCTATGTGCTTAATTTTTTCTTTTAGAGCCAGATTCTCCTGATTTTTCAGATTCAGGGAAGTTATCTGCGAAGAGACCTGGAGATTTTCCTCAGATAATGCCTGTTTTTCATTTTTCATTAGTTTTATCTGCTGCTCTTTCTCTGTGATTTTTTTCTCATCAAAATCAAGAGTTAAAATTTCTTTTATCTGGGCTTCTGTCTGCTGCAAAATCTTTTCATTATTGGCTATATTTTCCTTTTTCTGGGAAATCATTATTTCTGATTTCTCAGTTTCCTGCTGAAGCCTTTTTCTTTCATTTATCTTTTCTGAAATTTTTTCTTTTTCCTCCTGTATTTTCTTCCTTGCTTCTGTCTTGGAGAAAAGCTCTTTTTCAATTGACGCAAGATTGTAATGCTTTGCTTCAAGTTCATCTTCCTTTGAAAGAAGAATGGCTTTGTCTTCCTCAAGATTTTCAATTAATGCCTCTTTTGCCCTTTTTTCTTCCCTTAGCTTTGAGGAAAGAATAGAAACATTTTCAAGAACCCGCTTGTATTTATCAATTCCAAAGACATGTCTCAGAGTATTAACCCTTGTTTCAGGATCTTCAAGAATTATCTGCTTCATTTCCTCCTGGGGTATATAGACAGTAAACTTGTAAAGAATATTCTGCTTTTTTGCAAATTCTCTTGGATAACTAAGAAGCTCAAGGACCTTATCTTTAAGTTCTGTAACAGAAAACTCATGTTTTTCTCCTTCAATTGTTATTGCACAATAATCCTGTGAAACTGTTTTTTTTCTTTTAAGAGTTCTTTCAATGATTATGGATTTTCCGCCAATATCAAACTCAAGAACCACGCCTCCGGAATTTTCCCCGTTTCTTAATAAAAAAGTGCCTCTTTGCCCTGGCTGCAAACCAAACAATGCAAACTCAATTCCCAGAAGAACAGAGGTTTTGCCGGATCCTATGTCACCTGACAAAAGAGTAGAGCCTTCTGGAAAAACAATTTCCTGATTTTGATAGCTTCTTATGTTATTAAGGGTTATTTTCTTAATTATCATTTTCTGATTTTATAATTTTCAAAAATTAAGGGCTTTTCTGGATTCTTCCAAAAGTCTTTCTGTGAAACTTTCTGTTGTTTCCCCTTCCTGTTTTTCTGTTGAAAGAATGCTTATGAGATGGGGGATATGCCTGTTTAAAGAGGAATCATTCTGTTCTGAATAACTCTTTATTATTTCTTCTTCTATTTTAACAGCATCTTCTGCCCCTCCTATCTCCAGCTCAAGATCAGCTTCTTTTGATTTAAGCTCATGGGTATTTCTCAGGAAGAAATATGCATTTTTCCTCTTTACAGCTTCCTCAATCCTGGAGAATTTTATATCTGAATTTTTTCCTGTTTCCAAAAAACCTCGAAGCCTTAGAAGGACAATTTTCCCTTCAATTTCCCTTTTCTCAATTTCAGAAAGTATTTTTTCTGTTGCAGTCAGTGCATTATCTACCTCTATATCAAAAGATTCAATTTCTTTCAGTTTTATAGGAATTTTTTTTATCATTCCGCCTTCCTTCCCTCCTGAATTATCTGTATTAATTATGAAGAATCTTCCGTATTGCAAATCCTCCAGCTCCTGAAAATTGTTAGGGAACAAAGGGCCGGGATAAACAAAGTTTTCATACTGAAAATCCATATGAAGATGGCCAAGAGCATAATAATCTGCATAAGGAAGTTTATCTATTTCCAGGGAATCTATCGGCAGGTCTCCCTTAGCCTTGTCAATTGTCGTATGAAGCATAAAAATCTTGAACATTCCCGGAGAATCATTAAGCTCAGCTCTTCTCAAGTCATTCATCTCCATTCCCGATGTTTTCCCCGGATATCCGTAAACAGCAACCCCTTTGTGGATTGTCGGATTAAGAATTATTTTTTCTCCTTTTTCCTCAAAATCCGCAACATTTTTGCAGAAACCTGCTTTCTCCAGAACATCCAGGAAAGTTTTCCCGGAAACAGAGTAATCATGGCTTCCGGCAATTATAAAGCACGGAATTTTTGCATCATGAAGTTCTCTGAATATCCTAAAAGCTTCCTTAAGAACATCTATTGGCGGGAAAGCAGAGTCAAATAAATCCCCTGCAATCAGAACAAAATCCACTTTTTCTTCTATGCAAATGTCAATAGCTTTGTTAAAAGACTGAAGATTTAACTCCTGAAGAGCCTGCTGTTTCCAGCCCCCTAAATGAACATCTGCAAGATGCGCAAATTTTACCATTTTATTAAGATATTAATTATTTACAATAAAAGCATCCCTAAACTATATAAAATTGATTGTGATTAATTCAACAATATCTGACTAATACTAAATATTGCCAAAAAATGCTGCCAGCTTGTCTTTGAATAAAAAAACAGCTACCAGAATACCAAGAAGGAGAACAAGCAAGATTACAAGTATGGTTGTCACAATCATGCCTGTTGATTTTGGTTTTTCCCCGTAAGCAGAAACTTTTTGAACTG
>CAYOAO010000010.1:0-2627 GCA_964402075.1 Candidatus Woesearchaeota archaeon | reverse complement strand
TTTTTGCTGGACCTGTTGTGGTTGAGCTGGCTGTGCTGCTTGCTGTGTTGGCTGGGACAGGGCTTGCTGTTTTGTTTGGGGGGGTTGGGTTTGTTGGGTAGTTTGTTGGGCCTGTGCAGAAGCCTGTGACATCTGAAGATAACGTGCAGCTTCCTCAATTTCTTCCTTGGAATATCCTGCATTAAAAAAACTCATCATTGCTTTTTGCAAAGACTCTCCTTTTGCAAGAGCAACCTTTAAACCCTCGAAGATTTCCTCCTTCACCATGATAACCTAAAGAGAAATGAGTTTAAAAATTATTTCTTAATTTTTCTTTCCCCGCCGCCAGTAATTTTCTTAATAAATTCTCCTCTATCCCCTGTCCTATATTTCTTAGCTTTTTCCAGAGAACCAGCAGATTTTACTCTAAAATAATCTTTGACATAAGCTAATATTCCATAAATAAATTCTCTGGGTGTTTCAGATGTATAAAGCGGCTCTATTTCAAAAGATTCATCAATAATCCCTTCTTTTTTCGCCTGCTTTTCAAAAAGCTTAAATCTCCGGTAATGTATTGGGCTTGTGGCAATCTTCATGTGATTTATGCCTTTTTTCTTTAATTTTTTGATAGAATAAAGAAAGTTTTCCAAGGTATCCCTGGATTTTCCTTCAATTATCATGTCAGAAGGCTTAAGATTATATTTGTGTCTTAGTTCATCATAAATCTGATATTGCTGGGATTTTAATTTAGGCCTGCCCTTTTTATCTCTCTCAGTCAAGCCTGTAACAAGAATATAAGGTTTTGGTTCTTTTGTGTGAAAGTAATTTTCCATTGCTTTTTCAACTCTCTTCTTACTTCCGCCTTCAATTGTCTCTCCTGTCGGGATAACCAAGGACTCAAGGGATTTTTTTGTAAAAAGAATTAAAGAAACTAAAATAAAAGCCAGACTAAGAACAAAGAAGAGATAATTATGAATTTCTATTTCTGTTCCAATCACAGCTCCTGTAAGATTTACATTTAATGACAAGACCAAGAAAATCAATCCAAGTAAGAGAAAAATAAATGCTGTTTTCTTCATATCTCATCCAGCCAGAGAATATATAAAAATATTTAGGTAATTCTTAAGATCAAAACTCCAAAACCTTTCCATTGCTTGTCAGGTGAGAGGTTTCCCCGAATTTATAGTCAAATTCAGAGGCCAGTTCTATCAGAGGAGTTTCCTGCTGCAGGCTTCCGTGCGCAGGAATTATATGCTTTGGCTTTAAAAGCCTGATAAGATCTCTCATATCCTCTCGGCTTCCGTGTCCGTGAACATGAACATCTTTTTGAATCCTGACGCCGATTCTTTTCAGCTTTTTATCCATCTTGTCCCTTGCAGCTATATTTATTGGCGTAGGAATTATTGATGAGGAAAAAATCAGGTTGTCTCCTTCCTGAAACCTGAAAGGTGTCTCCCCTTTTACAATCCTGTCAAGAATAGAGTTTTCCTCTGCCTGGTGACCTGTGCAGACAACAAGATATTTGTTTCTCTGCTTTTCAACTTTTTTCAGGAAAGAATTTATCTGTTTTCTGTATTTCAGGATTTTTACATTTTTTGTGAAAGGGCATTTTTTTACTGAAATTGCCGCATTAACATATTTGTACAGGCTCCTTCCGATAAAAACAATTTCCCTTCCTGTTTTTTTTCCGAATTTAACAATAGTATTCAGTCTTTCTATATGAGACGAGAAAGTTGTCACAAAGAGGGCTTTCTTTGAATATTTAACTTTTGTAATGGCTTCTTCAACCAGATGTCTGGCTATTGTTTCGCTGCCGGGCTTTTTCTCTGTGCCTGAATACAATGCATCAAGGATAAGCACCTTAACCTTTTTTCTTCCGATTTCACTAAGCTTTTTGTAATTTGGGGGGGCACCCATTGTAGGATGATTGTCAAACTTAAGATCCAGGGCATAAAAGAAAATTCCTTCAGGAGTATGCAGGGCAATAAAGACACAGTCTATAGTTGAATGCGTTGTATGAATGAATTCTGCTTTATATGTTCCTGATTTTCCCTTGATAACATGAACAGAATTTGGATGAACTGTTTTTCTTGGGTTGTTTAAGGAAACCTTTTCATCTTCTGCTATTGTTTCCAGGACTTTCATTGTAAAAGGAGTTGCAAAAATAGGAACTTTAGGATATCTCTTAATTAAATAGGGAACTCCCCCGACATGGTCAAGGTGGGCGTGGCCTATGAAGATTGCCCTGACTTTTTCACGCCAGCCAAGCTTATCAAGAACCCTGTCATCAGGAATTGCTCCGAATTCCCTGAGCTTTTCTTCTGTATGCCTCATCTGCGGGGGATGTGGTTTTTGATAACCTGATTTTCCTGATTTATGCTTTTTTTCAGATTTAAACCTCTGAGTATAATCTATAAGATTTTCTTCCTGCAACTCCACAATTCCCGGAATATAAAGCCCGATGTCAAAAATAAAGACATCTTCTCCAACTTTCACCGCAGTCATATTTTTGCCGACTTCACTAAAACCGCCGATTGTGCATATTTCCATTTTAATTTGTTAATTTATAAGAACGCTTACTGCATTCATAATTTAATTTTTACCTCTTATAAACTTATTAGTAAAGGGGGATTTAAAAAGTTTTAATA
>CAYOAO010000009.1:2602-8212 GCA_964402075.1 Candidatus Woesearchaeota archaeon | reverse complement strand
AAATTCTCTGGTTTAACAAACCTCTCCCCCCTTTTTGTTTTCTCTTTTTCATTTTTCCTCTTTTCTTATATTACATTAACAAAAGAGGTATTTAAATATTTTTATACTTAATCTTCTTGAATAAGATTTCGCTTTTTTTTACTTTCCTTATGTTTAATGTTTTTTTTAGATTTTTTAGGTTTATTTCAAAACCAAGGTTTTTTGCGATTTTTTCAGACACAGAAGGAATCACGGACCAGAGCAAAATTGTTATTGCTTTTATGCTATCAACCAATTCATATAATTTTTCTTTATCATGGCTTTCCCAGAGTTTATTTTTCTGAACATATTCATTGCAAATATCAATGAAGGAAAAAATCTCATTCAGAGCTTTATCAAACTTGTAATTTTCAAAGTTTTTTTCTATCTTTTTTAGTTTTAGTTTTTTAATTAATTTATTTTCTGTTTTCTCCAGACCAATTTTTTCAGCCAGACCAGTAACCCTGCTGACAAGATTTCCAAATTTATTCGCCAGTTCATTATTATGCCTTTCAACCAGAACTTTTTCAGAATAATCTGAGTCATCGAAAATAGAGCATCTCAAAAGAGAATAACGAACCGAGTCAGAGCCATACTTCTCAACCAATTCAATCGGGTCAATCACATTCCCCAGACTCTTGCTGATTTTTTTCCCTTTAATGTTCAGATAGCCGTGGATCAGAAGTTTCTTTGGTAGTTCAATCCCGGCAGACATCAACATTGCAGGCCAAATCACAGAATGAAACCAGTTAATTCCTTTTCCAATGACATGAACATCTGCAGGCCAGTTCCCGTTCGCGCCAGAAATATAATTAAGCAAAGCGTCAAACCAAACATAAATCTTGAAATTTTTGTCAACAGGAGTGTCAATTCCCCAATCTAGATTTGTCCGCGCAACACACAAGTCTTTTAACTCTTCATTCTTCAATCTAGCCAGAATCTCATTCTTCCTTTCTTTAGGGACAATGTAATCCTCAACAAATTTAATCAGCTTATCTTTATATTTGCTTAATTTGAAAAAATAAGAATCTTCAGAAATCAGTTCAGGTTCTTTATTATGCTCTGGGCATTTTCCGTCGACCAGGTCTTTCTCAGTCAAAAAAGCCTCGCAACCCTTACAATACAACCCCTCATATTTTCCCCTATAAATTTCCCCTTTATCAAAAACTTTTTTAAAAATCTCCTGAGAAATTCTTTTGTGTTCTTTTTCTGTCGTCCTGATAAACCTATCATAAGAAATGTTTAACTTCTCGCAAAGTTCAACAAAGAGTTTTGAATTTTTGTCCACAAATTTTTGTGTGTCAATTCCTTTTTCCTTGGCTGCCAGAGCATTTTTCTGGGCATTTTCATCTGTCCCGGTTAAAAACCACGTTGGCTCATTCTTCAATTTTTTCCAGCGAACAAGGGCATCAGCCAAGACTTTCTCAAACGCATGTCCGATATGAGGCGCTGCGTTCACATAATCAATTGCCGTCGTAACATAAAATTTTTTTGATTTTGTCGTCATATTTTATTTATAAGAAGTAAATATAAAAACTTAACTAAACTTTAGAAAACCAAAGCAGCTTTAGTTTAGTGGCAGAACGTGAGCTTCCCAAGCTCGAGACGCGGGTTCAATTCCCGCAAGCTGCATCCTGCCGAAAATCTCAGAAAATTATTTAAATAAGGAGCTTTTCCCCTGATTATGTTTAAAAAGAAAAAATGCAGAAACTGCGGTAAAAAAATAAGCAATGATTATGATTTCTGTCCTTATTGCGGAGCCCAATCAAAAGAGGTATTTAAAGAAGACAATGAAGACTGGGGATTGCTTGGCAAAAATGATTTTAATTACGAAGGAATGAATCTCCCGCTTGGTTTTAACAATTTATTTAATTCACTTCTTAAAAATCTCAACAAGCAAATAGGTGAATTCGAAGAGATGAAAAAAGAGAAAAAACCAAGAGAAAGAAAGGGCGGCATAGGGATAAGCATATATACCTCTGGAAACAAGCCTCCTGAAATAAGGGTAACTTCTTTTGGGAACATTCCTAAATTTAAGGAAAAAGAGAAAAAAATAAAGGAAAATATAAAGGAAATTAAAAATCTCCCTCAGGCAAATTCCAAAAAATTTTCAGGCTTGGCAAAAAAAGAACCTGAAACAAACATAAGGAGATTTTCCAACAAAGTTGTGTATGAAATAAAAATGCCTGAAGTAAAGTCAATAAAAGATGTCTCAATAATTCAGCTTGAAAATAGTATTGAAATAAAAGCACTGGCAACTCCAAGAAGAAAAAAGAAATATGTTTATTACAAAATAATTCCAGTGAACCTTCCAATAAAAAAATACAATCTTTCAAAAGAAAAACTTGTGCTTGAACTTGATGTAAAAGAATAATTTCTGATAAGTCTGCAGCAAAATAAACAAAACTTATAAATACATTTCTTCTTTCAGTTTTTAATGAGCCTGTAGCTCAGCCTGGTTAGAGCACTACTCTGATAACATCGAAAATCAGAGATTTTCGGGGTGTTCAGAAATCTCCGATTTCAGACAGGTAGGGGTCCTCGGTTCAAATCCGAGCAGGCTCATTTCCATTTAACAAGTTTTAAAAACCAATTTTTTCTCAATAAACCATGGCACGCGGAATGTACCATTATATAAAACAGGCCTGGAAAAAGCCTGACAAAAAAATACTCAGAAACAGGATGATTGAATGGAGAAAAAGCCAGGCAATTGTGAAAGTTGAAAAACCCTTAAGGCTTGACAGGGCAAGAGCCTTAGGCTACAAGGGTAAAAAAGGCTTTGTTGTTGCTCGCATCAGGATTTTAAGAGGAGGCCACAAAAGGTCAAGACCAAATAAAGGAAGAAGAAGCAAAAGGCTTCATACAAGAAAAACCCTGAAGATGAATTACAAAGGAATAGCAGAGCAAAGAGTTGCAAGAAAATTCACAAATCTTGAAGTCTTAAATTCATACTTAATCGGGAAAGACGGAAAACATTATTTTTATGAAGTTATTCTGGTGGATCCTAAAAGACCTGAAATAAGAAATGACAAAAAAATAAGCTGGATAACAAAATCAAAAAAGAAAAAGCGACCAATGCGGGGACTCACAGGTGCAGGCAAAAAAGCAAGGGGATTAAGAAGATAACTCCAAAACCTATAAAAACCCAATCTTCTTTTTCTTATAATGCTCTCAAGTTCACCAATTGACTTAGGTAAAGTTCCCAAAGAAAATATTGACAAGGAAATTCTCAGGTTAGGCATGATTGCAGAACTTGATGCTGTGAATCTCTATGAGCAACTTGCAGCAGAAACAAAAAACAAGAAAATAAAGGCAGTTTTGCTGGATATTGCAAAAGAAGAAAAAACTCATGTCGGAGAATTTGAAACATTGCTTCTTGAACTGGACAAAGAGCAGGTTAATGAACTTGAAAAGGGAAGAAAAGAAGTTGAGGAACTAACTTAAAAACCAGTAAATTTTTATTCTAGAAATTTTTTTCTAAATAGGGCAAAATGCTGAATACCTGAGTTGTGCTAGGGACTCAACAAAACTCGTGAAACTCCATCCTAGCTAAAGAGTTAGCAAGCAGCATTCCAGAAAATAAAGGTGTTATAATACCTGAATTGCCTATCCCAAATCTTAAAAACTTTTAATTCTTAGAAAAAAATATGGTGATAAATATTTTTCACATAATAGCTATTATTGGCTTGCTGGCAATAATTTCCGGGACATTTATGGTTTCAATGAAAAGAAGTATCAGAAGACATTATACTTATCCTTTACTCATCTTGGGGGGGATATGTCTGGAAATCTATAGTATTCATATTAATGATTTAATTTTTATAATTCTCCAAGGGGTATTTATAGTCTCATCAATTTATGGTTTGATCAGAATTAATGAAAGACATAAGAACAAATGAAATACAAAAAACTTGCAGAACTTTACGAAGACCTTGGAAGCACGACAAAAAGGCTTGAGAAAATTTCAATACTTTCAAGGTTTCTGAAAAATCTTTCTGAAGCAGACAAGGAAGTTTTATATCTGCTTTTAGGAAGTATTTATCCTGAATATAATGAAAAAAAGATTGGCGTCAGTCATCAGCTGGCAATAAAGGCTATTTCAAAAGCAACAGGGACAGAATCAGAAAAAGTTGTTAAAGAATGGAAATCTATCGGAGATCTGGGCAAGGTTGCAGAAAAACTAACTGAGCATAAAAAACAGTCAACACTGCACAGCCATATTTTGACAACAAAAAAAGTTCTGGAAAATCTGAGAAAACTCCCTGAACTGGAGGGCAAGGGAACTGTCGGGAAAAAGATTTCACTGATAACAGAACTTCTGACCTCTTCTTCTCCTATTGAAGCACTATATCTTGTGAGAACATTAATCGGTGACCTGAGAATAGGAATAAAAGAAAGCACTGTAAGGGAGTCCATGGCATCTGCTTTTTTCGGAGGAGACAAAAAAGCTGCCAAGCAAATACAGGATGCAATAGATAAATCAAATGACCTTGCAGAGGTTTTTAGTTCTGTAAAAAAAGGAAGATTAAAGGATTTGGAAAAAATATCCATGGAAATCGGAAAACCTGTAAAAGTAATGCTTGCTCAAAAAGCAAAAAATATCAAAGAGGGATTTAAGGCTCTGGGAAAACCCTGTGCAATAGAATACAAATATGACGGATTCAGATTATTAATCCACAAAAAAGGAAGGGACATAATGTTATTTACAAGAAGACTGGAAAATGTAACAAAGCAATTCCCAGAGGTTGTTGAATACATTAAAAATTATGTGAAAGGAAAATCCTTTGTTCTTGATTCAGAAGCTGTCGGATTTGACAGAAAAAAAAAGGAATACCAACCTTTCCAGAATATAAGCCAGAGAATAAAAAGAAAATATGACATTGACAAACTGGTTGAAAAGCTTCCTGTTGAAATAAATGTCTTTGATATTCTTTATTATAATGGTAAATCCCTCCTAAATGAGCCATTCCAGAAAAGGACAGCACTAATAAAAAAAATAATCAGGAATCATCCTTACAAAATCATATGTTCAAAGCAGATTATTACAGGGAATGAGAAAAAAGCAGAGAGGTTTTATAAAAAAGCTCTTAAAGACAATCAGGAAGGAGTAATGATGAAAAAGCTTGATGCGGTTTACCAGCCCGGAAGCAGGGTCGGGCACATGCTGAAAGTCAAGCCAGAAGAAAGGGACCTTGATTTGGTGATTGTCGGAGCAGAATATGGAAAGGGGAAAAGAGTTGGATGGCTTTCAAGCTTTGTTCTTGCATGCAGGGGGAAAAAGAGAGGGGAATACCTTGAAATCGGAAAAATGGGAACAGGAATCAAGGAAAAAGCTACACAGGAAAGTGATACAGGGATTTCCTTCAATGAACTAACAGAAAAACTTAGGCCTTATTTCACAAAAGAAAAAGGGAAGAAAGTGGAAATTAAGCCGAAGATTGTGGTGGCAGTGACTTATCAGGAAATTCAGCGTTCTCCAACATACAATTCAGGATTTGCATTGAGATTCCCAAGATTTACAGCTCTTCGCCCTGACAAAAGCCCGGGCGACATAGCAACATTAAAGGAAGTTGAAAAGGATTACAAAAACCA
>CAYOAO010000009.1:0-2502 GCA_964402075.1 Candidatus Woesearchaeota archaeon | reverse complement strand
CCCTTTATAAACCTTTATAAAGGAATTTTTTCTTTATTTATAGTAAAATGGCAAAATCAGCAAAGCAGGCAAGCAATTATAAAATCCAGAACATTGTTGCAACAACATCTCTTGAAAAGCTTATTCCCCTGACAAAACTGGCGAGAACACAGCCAAACACAGAATACAATCCAGAGACATTCCCTGGACTGGTTCTCAGAATAAAAGAGCCAAAATCAGCTGTCCTTGTTTTCTCTTCAGGAAAGCTTGTGTGCACAGGGACAAAATCAATATCTCAGGTAAAAAAAGTAATTTTAGCAGTAATAAAGCAGCTGAAAAAAATCAATGTAAAGATAACAATAAAGCCAAAAATAACTGTTCAAAACATAGTGGCCTCTGGAATGATAAACCTGAAACTGAACCTGAATTTCCTGGCTCTGGAAATGGAGAACACAGAATATGAGCCAGAGCAGTTTCCAGGTCTTGTTTACAAGCTGATAGAGCCAAATGCTACTTTTCTGCTGTTCAGCAATGGAAAGCTTGTGTGCACAGGGACAAAAAACAAGCAGCAGCTTGAATACAGCATGGACCTTCTCCTAAAAAATGTCAAGGCTGTTCTGAAAAATTACAAAAAGTAAAATTATCTTAGGAAAAGTATTATTTTTAAAAACTACTCTCAAATCTATATAAATTTATAAAAACTCCGGCTTTTTTGCATAAATATGGACGAGCAAATTCAGTCAGGAGAGACAGGAAAAACAAAAAATAATGAGTTGATGATTGAAGCGAAAAATTTCTTTGAGTTTCATAAAAAAGATATTGGTGAATCAATAAGAAAAGGAAAAAATGTAATACACCTGGATTTTGTAAAACTCACAGAGTTCTCAAACAAGCTTGCAGAAGAGTCCATAACAAATCCTGAAGAAACCATCAGGATTATAGAACTTGCCCTTGAAGAAACAGGCCTTGTAACCGGTGTTCTTGTCAGATTCATAAACTTTCCGAGAAGCCAGGAAATAAAAATAAGAAATATTCGTTCAAAGCATCTTAATGAAATGCTTGTTGTTGAGGGAATTGTTCGCCAGGCAAGTGATGTAAGGCCTCAGGTTGTTGAAGCTGTTTTTGAATGCCCTTCATGTGGAACAACTCAGAAAGTAATGCAGCTTGAGAAAAAATTTAGGGAGCCAACCCGTTGCTCCTGCGGCAGGCGAGGCGGCTTCAAGCTCATAAGCAAAAAAATGGTTGACACTCAGAGAATTGTTATTGAAGAATCTCCTGAATCCCTGACAGGAGGGGAGCAGCCAAAGAGAATAAATGCATTTCTCAAGGAAGACCTTGTTGAGCCAAAAATGGAGGAAAAAACAACTCCTGGAAGCAGGGTTAAAATAATAGGAATTCTGAAAGAAGTTCCTGTTCCTCTTAATTCAGGAGGGCTTTCCACAAGGTTTGAGCTTGCTCTTGAAGTCAACAATATAATTCCTATGGAGGAAACTTTTGAAGAGCTTGATATTAATGAAGAAGATGAAATGCAAATCATTGAGCTGTCACAGGACCCAAAGCTTTTTGAAAAATTTACAGAAAGCATTATTCCGAGTGTGTGGGGATATACAGAGATAAAACAATCCCTTGTTTTGCAGCTGTTTGGGGGAGTGAAAAAAGTCCATGCAGACGGTCAAAAAAGCAGGGGTGATTTTCATATACTTCTTGTGGGAGATCCTGGTGTTGCAAAATCAGCAACTCTTAATTTTATGGCTGGTCTTTCCCCAAAAGGAAGATATGTTGTTGGAAAAAGCGCAACAGGAGCAGGGCTGACAGCAACAGTTGTCCGTGATGAATACCTGCGTGGCTGGTCTCTGGAAGCAGGAGCAATGGTTCTTGCCAATAAAGGCCTTATCTGCATTGATGAACTTGAAAAAATGGATCAGCAGGACAGAAGCGCAATGCATGAGGCAATGGAGCAGCAGACAGTTACTGTCACAAAGGCAAATATTCAGGCAACACTTCGCTCTGAAACATCTGTGCTTGCAGCTGCAAATCCAAAATTCGGGAGATTTGACCCTTACCAGCCAATTGCCCAGCAAATTGACCTTCCTCCAACCCTGATAAACAGGTTTGATGTTATTTTTCCATTAAGAGACCTGCCTGACAGAAAGAAAGATGAGCTGATTGCCACCCATGTTCTTCAGGCACACCAAAACGAAGGAGAAAACATGGTTATCCCAAGGGAAATTTTCAGAAAATATGTAGCTTATTCAAAGCAAAGAATAAATCCTTCCTTAAGTGACGAAGCTGTTAAGGAAATAAAAAAATTTTATGTTGAATTAAGGAATATGCCTGTATCTTCAGAAGGCTCACTCAGGCCAATTCCAATCTCAGCACGCCAGCTGCAGGCTTTAATCAGAATGTCTGAGGCATCTGCAAGAATGAGGCTTAGTGAAACAGTAACTGCAGAGGATTCAAGAAGAGCGATAGAAATAATGAAATATTATTTAATGCAGGTTGGCTATGATTATGAAACAAAAA
>CAYOAO010000008.1:0-8270 GCA_964402075.1 Candidatus Woesearchaeota archaeon | reverse complement strand
GATAAAAGTCCTGGATTTTCAAGTTTTATCAGCATTTTCTTTTTAAGAGTCAATTGGGGGAATTCTTTGTTATCTTCTCTTTTACAGCCCCTTTACTTTTAAAGTATTATTATTCTCTAACTTCTATTTTATCAGACATAAAAGATATTTAGGGTAATTATATAAATCTTTGTTAATGAATTTTATAATGAATCAAAAAATAGGGGAAAAAGATAAAAATGAAAAAAAGCCAGAGCCAAGTGCCAAGGAAAAAAGAATAAGGAGTCTGACTAACTTATACTATTCAAGAAAAGATATCCAGAAAGCTATTTTTGATTTTTCAGAAAACAGAGAAGTTATTCCAAGGTATTTTGAGGGTTTTGGGAAGCGGCCGGACAGCCTTCAATACCCAGGAGATGTTTTCGGATTAGCAGGAAAAGGGGCAACTTCTTTTCATTGTTCTGAGGAATTATGGAAAGATCCACTGCAGATCTCAACAGAAATGAATGAAGACCAGATGAACAGCCTGAGAACTGGTTGGGATTTATTGTTTGACATAGACAGCAAATACCTTGATTACAGCAAAATATTTGCAGAAATTATAATTAAGACCCTGAATTTTTACGGGGTAAAAAATATTGGAATAAAATTTTCAGGCAGCAAAGGCTTTCACATTATTGTTCCGTGGAAATCTTTCCCAAAAGAAATAAACAATGTAAAGACCTCAGACATGTTTCCTGAATGGCCGCGCATAATTACAAGGTTTATAATAGATTCTTCAAAAAAAGAATTGATTAAAAGAGTAACCTCTCTGACAGCAAAGACAGGCTCAAGCAAGTATGTAAAGGACTTCAGGGCTCCAAAAGAAGTAATGCCTGACTTAATCCTTGTTTCACCAAGGCATTTATTCCGCGCTCCATATTCTCTCCATGAAAAAACAGCCCTGGCAAGTGTTGTCCTTTCTCCTGAAGAGCTTGTAGATTTCCAGCCAAAAGATGCAAATCCCCTGAAAGCAACTGTAAGAAATTTTCTGCCTGACTCTTCTGAGGGTGAGGCAGCAGAACTTTTGCGTGAGGCTCTTGACTGGCAAAAAAATCAGCATCCTGAAGAAAAAATAAACCAGACTGAAAAAAAATCCAGGGATTTCAAACCTTTAAAAATCATGAATCTCTCAGACGAATTTCTTCCTCCCTCAATTAAAAAAATTCTGCAGGGAATGAATGACGGAAGAAAAAGGGCATTGTTTATTTTGCTGAATTTGTTCAGATCAATAGGAATGGATAGGGAAGAGCTTGAAAAAAGAATTTATGAATGGAATGAGCAAAACAAGGTTCCCCTGAAAACAGGCTATATAAAAACCCAGATTATGTGGAGTTATAGAAATAAGATTGTGCCGCCCCCTAATTATGACAAGGATTATTATAAGGGAATAGGAATAATCCCGACAGAAGAAGAATTGAGATATAAGAATCCTGTAAGTTACATAATAAAGAAATCTTTTCTTAAAAACAACCAGGACAGGCAAACCAAAAAAAGAAAAAAGGCCAAGATCATAAAAAAGAGAACCTTGCATTAACTTATTAAAATAGATAACCATTCTTGAAAATATTTAAAAACAAGTATTGTCTTTACATATCATGAGAAAAGAGAGGTTATTGTTTGTATTTCTGATATTCTTAGTTTTTGCAGGTCTGTCTTTTCTGCAGGCACAAAACACCACAACTGAGACAGAAAAAGTTGATAAGGCATATGAGTGCCTTTCAGATTTAATAGAGGAAAAAACCTGTGACGCTCTTTCAACAGAAGAAAAAATTTTCTCTTTGCTTGCACTTGGTGAATGCAGGACAGAAGTAACAGAGAATTCAGACGAAGGAAAGTGCTGGCCTTCATCAGGATGCAAATTAAAGACAACATCACAGGCAATTCTTGCACTTGACAATGCAAATCAAAATACAGGGGATGCGCAGAACTGGCTTCTTTCACAAAACACAACCCCTACTCAGCTTATATGGTATCTTCAGATTGAAAGTTCTGAGGCAACAACATGCTCAATAACATACAGGCAGCAGATATATGATTCAATAAACATAGGAGAAGATAAAAAAATAAGCAATGGTGCAGGCCCTTGCCTTTCTCTTTCTGAAAATGGATTCTGGCTTCAGATTTCCCCGACATGTTATGGGGAAGAGATAAAAGTTTCCTGCAATCAGGATTTTAAGACAAACCTTTTATTCCAAAGGCAGGGTTCTGATACAATTCATGTTTTAGGAGGAGGCTCTTCATCTGCAGGAGGAGAAACAACTGAAAAAGTGAGATCTTTTTGCTTTGAAGAAAATAATGTCTGCAATTATGAGGGAAGTCTCTGGGCAGCACTTGTTCTTAATTCTCTTGACAAAGATGTTTCTGCTTATCTTCCTTACCTGATAACTCTTGCAGAAGACGAAAACAATCAAAGATTCTTACCAAATGCATTTTTGTATCCTGTAACAGCTAATGAAGAATACAGGGCTTCCCTTCTTTCAGAGCAAATAAATAGCAAATGGTGGTCTGCTTCAGGAGAAAAATATTATGACACAGCTATCGCGCTTTTTCCTCTTCAGGGAGAAACACCTGCGGAAAAAACAAGTGCCAAAGAATGGCTTATTGATACCCAGGATGAAACAGGTTGCTGGGACACAAATAATCTGAGGAATACTGCTTTTATTCTTGCCTCTGTCTGGCCAAAGTATTTTATAGGTGATGGAGGAGACGGTGGGATTACTCCTCAGGGTTGCGAGTCTTCAGGTTATTATTGCGTAAGCAGTGCTTCTGTATGCCTGGAAGCAGAAGGCCAGGTTCTTGGAGAATTTTCATGCCCTGGGATATCTGTCTGCTGCAGCAAACAATATGAAGCATTAACATGTGGTGAGCTTGAGGGATATGTATGCGTTTCTCCTCAGATATGCCCTTCGGGAAATATAATCTCAGGTGTTTCCGGCTTGAGCAGCGGAGAGGTTTGCTGTGCTGTTGCCTGTCAGGCAGCACCAATACCAGGTGAAGAGCCGGAAGCAGGACAGGAAGAAAAACCATCGTCTCAGGGAAAAAAGAGCTATATTTGGATATGGATTTTGTTAATTTTAATTATACTGGTTGTTTTAGGCATAATTTTCAGAGATAAATTAAAAAAATTATTTAATAAATTAAAATCCAAATTTAAGAAAAAAGGACCTGGACCAAGGCCTGGCCCAGGACGCCCATATCATCCGCCATATACCTTGCATTACCCTAAAAGACCTTTGCCAAGAAAAATGCCCGGGAGAAGAGTGATGCCGGCTCAGCGCCGTATGCCACCAAAACCCAAGCCAAAATCAAGCAGCGAACTTGATGACGTTCTGAAAAAGCTGAAAGAAATGGGCAAATAAGGATGGTGAATTTAACTTACCTTATACCAGCGACATGGGGACAGCTTTTTCTATTGATAATAGAAGCGGGGATAATCATCTTAATTATCAGACAAGTGGTAAAAGCATTCAAGAAAGCAAAGAAAAGGAAGAAAGATTAGCTTATTATGACCCAAGATTTATTATAGGAAAGCGTGGGATTGGTTAGGGACATACTCCTGATTTTGGAGAAGTTTCTATATTTACTATATCTTTGGGAAACATTAAAATTTATTAACCTGTTTTTTCTTTAATAATCATGGAAAAGGGGAAGAATATCTCGTTGACTATTTTATCTTTTCTGGTTATAATCGCAGTTGTTATAATGTATTTTCCTTACACACAGCTTACCGGCTTTGCAATTATTGAACAAAAGCAGGAATTTGACAGCGGGGAAACTTTGATTTCAGTTGTTTCAGGGAATTTCATAGACAGAATCACTGAAGATAATGTTTTATTTTTTCATGACCATGTCCAGATCCCCGTGATTTATGAAGTGGAAAAGATAAATGATGATTTTTATATTTATGCATTGCTTACAGAGAAACAGGCTGGAAATTATTCTGTTGTTATCAGAGATGTAAGATATATGAAAGGCTCGCAAATGACAGACGAGGATATTGTAAAAAATTTTACAATTACAGGGGACACAGCTGATTTTTCTGTCACTCCCGGATTTATATCCACAACCGAGGATTTTTCCCTTGAAGTTCAGAATCTTCAGGAAGAAAAAATAACTATAACAGTAAATGCTCCTGAAGAATTAATTGCATCAGAAGATTCTCTTGAACTTTCCTCTGGCCAGATTAAAGAGATAAACTTTCAGATAAATACAGGCCAAAAAGTTTTGAAAAACATTAGCCTTGATTCTGAAAATACTTTATACAGTGTGCCTTTTTTTCTTGACCTTGCTGAATCAGAGGACAATGAATCCCAGGAATCAAATCTAAGTAATTTCAGCTTTAAATTTGAGCCCCAAAAAATAAATATCTCAATGTCCACAAATTCTGATTCAAAGAGGGTGGTTTATCTTCTTAATACCGGAAAAGAGACTGAAGAAATTTTACTTTCTGTTTCTCAGGAAATTGATGAATATGTGACGGTTTCTCCTCTGGAAATAGGCAGCATAAAAGAGGATTCTGCTGAAAAAATTGAAATCTCTATAAAATCAGGAGAAGATGAAAAAGAAATATCTGGCCAAATTACAGCAACAGCAGAGTCTGACAACGAGACTTTTACAGCAGAACTCTCACTTTCCCTTGAATTTCTGGAAGATTTTGTTCCTGAAGAAACTCCTGAAGAAGAGGTTATTGTTACAACCTGTGCCCAGCTTGGAGGGATAATCTGCGGGGGAGGAGAAGTATGCTTGGGTGAAACAAAATCTGTTAAAGATGGTATTTGCTGCCTTGCCCCTCCTATCTGCGAAGAGCCAAAAAAATCATCAAGAGGAAAAATCATAGGATGGAGCATAATTATCATTATCCTTCTGTTTTTGTTCCTGTTTTTTAAGAGATACAGGAGAGTCAGGCCAAAAACAAGTTTGCTGGGAATTGCAACACGAAGAAGGAGATAAAATTATTTTTTTGTTTTTTTCTTCTTGCTTTTTTTCTTAGTTTTCTTCTTTGAATCTTTATCCTCTTTTTTTACCAAATTGCCTTCAAGTTCCTTAATCCTGTTTACCAATTTATGGCGCTCTATCTGCATTATCCTGGCTATCTCATCATATCCATGAAGCCTTCTTACAAGCTCATTTAGAATATCATTGAAACCATTGTTTGACAGTGCAAGTATCTCAGGAGAAAGAATTTCAATATGTGCTGGCATGTATTTGAACATCAAAAGCGCTAGTTTTAGAATCTCATCAATTTCAATCTCAATTTCTGCAAAAGTAGTATAAAACTCTTTCTGGTCTTTTATTAATGTCGGCTCCTTTATCTGCTTGGAAATAACTGTAACACCTTTTTCTTTTTCCATTTCCTCTGCCAGCTTTTTTAATGTATCAACAAGATGCTCAGGAGGCCTTCCCACAATATCAAGTATTAGTATTGCTTTTACTTTTCCTTCACCTGTCTCGTTTAAATCACGTGAATTCATTTTTGTATTTTTTCTTTTTTATTAAAAATAACAGCGCAAGCAAAACAGAGAAAGCCATAAAGCTGTAAACTGCGTTATTTTTGCTCACTTCTCCGGAATCAGTTTCGGTTTTTATATTTTGCGGGTTTAAAACTATTGTTTTTATTTCCTCTTCACACCGGCATTCAGGATTTTCCGCAGCATTTCCAGCCACTTTTATAATCTCTTTTGCATCCTCTTCCTCCTCTTCCTCCTCCTCATAGTTTTCTTCTTCACTGGTTTCTTCCTCTTCTTCATCTTCAGGTTCTTCGTCTTCATCAATGCTTTCTTCTACAATTATATCCTTACATTTTTCAGTTAGAGGGGTTGAATCAGGATCTGGTCTCAGTTTTACGCATATTTCTGTTTCTCCAATAAAATTAAGAGATTTAACAAGAAATGTTTTTTGTTGAGGGAAAATTTGAATGACAAAATTGCGGCTACTTTTCCAACTTTCTTTATTAATATCATAAATCATAGAATATTCTTTTATAGGTTGATTTACCCAGATTTTAATATCCCAAGTTTCATCTGTTTCCATATCTATCGTAACCTCAAAAGATTTTTCAGAGTAAATAGTTTTAGGATATTCAAATGTAAAATTGGTTGCCGAGACACATGAAATTAAAATAATACATGTTAAAACTAATAATAGCCTCTTCATAAAGAGATTAAGAAATAATTAATTTTAAGTTTTTTGTATTATTTAAAAAATTCTGAAAATCTTTTGCCTTTCTTTTTTGCATCTTTTAAGGTTATCACAAAATTTTTTCCGCAATTTTTGAGATGTTTTGGATGAAGAAAAATCCAGTCTTCTCTGGAGAATCTTAAAGCAATGACAGGCTTTAATCCGAACATATCTGAAAAAACCAGAAAATTATTTATCTGTTCTTTTGAAATATATTTTGCAGATTTCTTTGAAGACTTAACTTCAATAGCATATTTTCCTTTTCCTTTTTTTCCTGCAATCAGGTCACAGTCAGTGTTTTCCATCATTCCACTTCCAGCCACCCTTACTGCCCTGTATTCATTTTCAATAAATTTTTTGTAGAGCTCTCTTTCAATATTGCTTCCCTTTGCCTTGTTTTTTGGCATGCTACAAATCCCTCGCTTGTAAGGTTCTGCGTTTGTTGGCTTTTGCCCGCTTTATTGCATCCTGCAGAATTTCCTCAACTTTTCTTTCCAGAGCTGTGCCAACTTCATTTGCAATACTTGAAACAGCATTTTCCTTGTCAAGTTCTTTAACAGTTTTTCTTATGTTTGATTTAACAATTAGTGCCATTTTATCTCATCTGCTCCAGTAATTTTACAATTTTTTCCCTGCCGACAGCCAGAATTAAGCCAGCTAATCTCGGACCTTTTTCCTTGCCAATAATCGCCAGATATGCTGCCCTGAAAAAATCAGTATTTTTTATGTCAATCTTTTCACAAATCTCATAAAACTCATTAAACAATTTCTCTTCTGTAAGCTTTTTTTCTTTGAGAATTTTTTTTAACTCAATTAATGCTTTTTTCTCTTTCTCTTCAAATGAATATTTTATCTTTTTCTGCACTTCAAATTTAAAATCATCTGGTGCATATTTCCCAAGCCAGTTCCTGACTTTTTCAGCTCTTTCCCTGTCTTTTCCACTGATTTTCCCGTCTGTTTGAACAAGGGTTATAAGATGCCTGAATCTTGTTTTGTCAGGCTTCTTTTTTGAAATTTTAATCTGAGAAAGCTCATAAATTCTTTTCATTTGAGGATTTAATTTATTCTCATAATAATCTTGCTCCAGCCTGTCATATTCATCATAAATTTTAATCACATCTGTATCAAAACTTATCTGAAATCCCTTGTTTGGGCGTGTGCTTACAAAGATATACCTTAAAACCTCTGGTTCATAGACTTCTAAAACATCGTCAACTGTGAGAGCATTTCCAGAAGATCCTGAAAACTCTTTTCCTCCTTTTATTCTTATCCACTCATAAATCTGATATGTCGGAGCTTCATAATCAAAAATTTTTACAATCTCTTTTCCGGTCACATAAGAACCTCCTGCAACACTTAAGTCAATTCCTCCTGGCTCAAAAACAACTCCTTCATATTTCCATCTAGCAGGCCAGTCAACCCTCCATCTTAATTTTATAATACCTTTTTTTCTAAAATCAAATTTATTCTTATAACCACACTTACATTCATATTCAATTTCATAATTATTAACAGAAATAACTTTTGTTGTATCCCTTTTACATTTTTCACAATAAATGATTACAGGATACCATTCTTTTGGCAAATCTTCTTTTCTATACTTGTTTAAGATTTTCATGATATCCTTTCTTTTATCTATTGCTAATTTTATTAAAGGGGTATACTTGCATTTCTTATTCATTTCACTTTGACTTATGAAATCTGGTTTTATTCCAACTTTTTTCAATGAGTTTTCAAATGGTTTTTCAAAATATCTCACATAATTTCCTTTTCCTTTTGGAGCAGGAATTTCACTTACAGGCATTCCAATATATTTTTCAAAACTCTTATCAATATTTGCAGGAACTTTTCTAAATCTATCATAATCATCCCAAGAATAAATAAAACGAACCTTTTTCCCCTTATCTTTTAAAGCTCTTACAACCAAATCAGTAGTTATGGCATCTCTGAAATTTCCTATATGGAGTGTTCCAGAAACTCCAATACCTGCTGCACAAACATACTGTTTTTTCTTCCCTCTTTCTTTTATTATTTTTTCAGCAATTGCATCTGCCCAAAAGAATTTTTCAACC
>CAYOAO010000007.1:0-9061 GCA_964402075.1 Candidatus Woesearchaeota archaeon | reverse complement strand
TTAATCAAGGCTGGCTGGGATGGTTTGAAGGAAACAGAAATAAAAAAGCTCAGAAAGAAAAACAAAAAAGTTTTAATCAGATACGGAATTCCTTTTACACCTGTTTTTTTGATTAGTTTTCTGGCTTTGGTTTATATCTGGCAGGCCGGATTATTTGAATCTTTGTTAAACTTCTTATGGAATTCTTCTTGGTAGCCAGACGCTTTCTTTTATTTTTTTAGGAGCAGCTTTTTTCTTTATTTTTTTGATTTTTTTCTCTGTTTTTGACAGGATTTTTTGAAGCCCTGAAAGCTTTTCTGGTTTTGCTTTACTTCTCTCAGAAGGCATTTCATTCTGATAAAGAGGAATGACATTTATTATTTCGTGCCCGAACAGATTTGATGAAGAAATCTCAATTTTTTTTGGCTTTAATTTTGATTTCAATTTTTTTTCTATTTTCTTTGCCAGGGAAAAAGTCTGCGAAGGCATTTCATCAGAAGAGGAAATATGTTCTTTTGGAATAATTATTGTGTGGCCTTCTGAAAGAGGATTTATTTCAAGAACAGCCAGTGCTTTTTTATTTTCATCAATTTTGTATGAATCAATTTTTCCTGCAACAATTGCACAGAAGATGCATTGGTTCTGAGATTGCATATCTGAACCTTTTATTTTAATATTGTTTTTTTTAAGGAATTCTTCAAGCTGTTCAGGCGTCATTGCTACAATCTGCTGCTTTGCAAATTCCTGTTTTTCTTCAGGAAAACCTTTTTCTATTTGCCTGATAATCTGTTCTTTTACAACTTTTGCCTGTTCAGGAGTTAACATTTTAAGAAAAGATGAAAGTTATTAATAAAATTATTGGTATTAAATTGTCTTATTTATTAAATCATAAATCAGCCGATTGCCCTTCTCATATCAATTACTTCAACAGAACCAACACCTTTTATTTTTTTTAGCTTTTCTTCAACTTTCTCCAGCTCTTTTTCTTCTGGCCAGCCAAATAAAACAATCAATGCTTTAAGACCGAATGCTATTGGCTGAATTTCAGTCTGCGGATTTCCTGTTCCTGATTTTTTTAAGGTTTCTTTAACTTCTTCCTCAATTCCTTTCATGTCTGTTTCAGGAGAATCAGGCATAACTTTTATTTTTACAGCTACTATTCCCATGTTTTACCCTTAAAAAGAAAGTTTATAAAATATTTGGTAAGGGGACTTGTTGTTTTTTTAATCACAATACTTAAAAATCAGGAATTTTTGTTCGTAATATAAAAATGGCTCAAAGTAATTATGAAAGAATTCTTGAAAAAATTTCAAAACTGTCTGGTCTGGGAAAGGAGGAGATTGAAATCAAGATTAAGGATAAAAGATCAAAGCTTTCAGGACTTATCAGCAAGGAAGGGGCTGCCCAGGTAATTGCTTCTGAATTAGGAATATCTTTTGAAAATGAGCGGCTTAAAATTGATGAGTTGCTTCCGGGGATGAGGAATGTGAATGTTATCGGAAAGGTGATAAGAATCTCTCCTGTAAGAACCTTTAAGACAAAGAAAGGGGAAGAATCCAAGGTTGTTAATTTCTGGATAGCTGACGATAGCTCAAATATAAGGGTTGTTTTATGGGATACAAACCATGTTTCCCTTGTTGAAAAGGGAGAAATCAAGGAAGGAGTTGTTGTGGAAATTCATAACGGAACAATGAGAGATAATGAGATTCATCTTGGAAATTTTTCAGAAATAAAGCCAAGCAGTGAAATTCTCAAGGATAGTGAAATTATCACAGAAAAAGTGTTTCATGTAAAAAACATTTCTGATTTCAAAAAAGGGGAATCTGTTAGCACAAGGGCGTTTATTGTCCAGTCTTTTGAGCCAAGATTTTTCTTCGTTTGTCCTGAATGCAGAAAAAAAGCTGAGAGTGAAGGGAAGGATTTTGTATGCACAACACACGGAAAAATAATTCCTGAAAAAAAAGCTGTTATGACCCTTGTTCTTGATGACGGAACAGATTCAATTCGGGCTGTTTTGTTTCATGAACCCCTTAAAGATATTGGAATTAATGTTTCTGAACTTGAGGATCAGGAAACTATTTCAAAAAAGAGAGAAAGCATTCTTGGCAAGGAAATGCTTTTTTCAGGTAATGTCAGGATTAACAATTTTTTTAATAATCCTGAAATAATTATTGATAGTGTGAAAGAGATTGATGCTGATAAATTAATTTCTGAGTTGGAGAAAGAATAATCTTTTAAAATCCTCTTTATTTATTTTGTCATGGCTAAAAATAATCTTTTAAGAATACTCTCTTTTTTCCTTTTTCCCCTGGGAGTTTTTTCTTTGAGCTTTATTCTGGATTTCTTTTTTGGTATTTATGAAATTTTCCCCTCTGTTGATATTCCCATGCATTTTCTCGGAGGCATTTCTGCAGGATATATGTCTGTTTTATTTTTAAGGTTTTGGAGGGAGAAGAAACTGGTTAATTTTAACAGAAAATCTCTTTTTATTTTTCTGGTTTTGTGTATGGTTTGTTTAATTATTATTCTTTGGGAATTTTATGAATTTTTAATGAATTATTTTTTTACCCTTAACTGGTATCTGGAGTATGGGGATACTTTGCTTGATTTATTTATGGGAATGCTGGGAGGGCTTTCTGCAGGTCTTTTTAGTAAGATTTAAATTTTAGCTTTGTTCTTTTTTAAAATGGAACTTACATTCACAACAGTTTTTTTGCTTGCTGTTTTTCTTATAGGCCTTGTAATAGCTTATTTAATAGGAAAAAGTTCGGGAGCAAAGACAAGAGACAGGCACTGGGAGGCAGAACTTCCTGTTCACAGGAGAGATGCTGTTTTAAGGTCAAGAGCTGTGCTAGGAGGCCAGTTTTCAGAGCAATTAGCACCTTTTCTGCCGGGATTTAATTACAAGCCAACAGAATGCAGGTTTATAGGAAAACCTGTTGATCTGATTGTCTTTAAAGGGATGGATGAAAAAAACATAGAGGAGGTTGTTTTTGTTGAAGTAAAAAGCAGAAACTCAAGACTATCCTCTTCTGAGAAGAAGATTAAGAAAGCAATTGAAGACAAAAAAGTAAGATGGGAAGAATACAGGGTTCCTGAGGATCTGACGAAAAAAGATTCTAATGTTTTTAGTTAATTATTTAAACTAAATATTCTATTTTACATAATGAACTGGAAGAAATGGAGTTATGTCAAGAAAGGTGTATTCGTTGGAGCAATTATTGGTATTTTAGATAGTATTATTCTATTTATTCCGGCCATTCTGCCTGGTAAAAGTGTTATCAAATACATATTATTAGAGATAGGACTTCCATCTTTTTTGATAATTTTTTCTTCGTCAGGACTTTTCGGTTGTAATATATACAATACAAGTTCCCTTTCTTGTTATTTGGCTTTTATAGTAGGATTCATCCTTGCTGTTATTGTTTTCGCATTAATTGGAGCATTAATAGGTCTTATAGTCGGAAAAGTAAAATCTAAATAAAAAGGAATATCTATTCACCAAGATTTGATTTTTAATATGTGATAATTCGAGAAGCTTGATATATATCTCAGAGACAAAAAATCTTTATAAACGCCTCCTTTCTTAGAAAATTATGGCTGTTAAAACAGAAGAAAAAAAAGAAGTTAAAAAAATTAAGGATGCTGTTTCTGGCTCTAAAAAAGAAGACAAAGAAAAAAAAGAATATAAGCTGACAGATCTGCCGGGAATAGGACCTGCTGTTTCTTCAAAGCTTGAGTCAGCCGGAATCTATGATTTAATGAGCCTTGCAGTAATGACTCCTTCTGACATTTCTAATGCTGCAGGAGTTAGTGAGGCTGTGGCCAGAAAAGCAATCCAGGCAGCCCGCGGCATGCTGGATCTTGGGTTTATTGAAGGGACAGAATATGCAAAGAAAAGAGAAAGTGTAAATTATATTACTACAGGCAGCAAAAATTTTGACAATCTTCTTGGAGGGAGAGGAATAGAAAGCAAAGCAATTACAGAGACTTTTGGGGCTTATGGTAGTTCAAAAACACAGCTTGCCCTGACTCTCTCGGTAAATGTCCAGCTTCCTCCTGAAAAAGGAGGTGTGAACGGAAAATGCGTTTTTATTGACACAGAGGGAACATTCAGGCCTTCAAGAATAAGACAGATCGCAGAGCATCTTGAGGCAAATCCTGAGAAAGTTCTGAAAAATATCTTCATAGCCCGTGCTTTTAATTCAGATCACCAGATTCTTCTATTGGACAAAATCTCAGAAATGATAAGAAACGGAGAGCCTATAAAACTATTAATAATTGACAGTTTGACAGCTCATTTTCGTGCAGAATTTTCTGGAAGAGGGCAACTGGCAGATAGGCAGCAAAAACTTAACAGATACATTCATCAGCTCATGAAACTGGCTGAAACTCATAATTTAGCAGTTTATGTGACAAATCAGGTCATGGCAAATCCTGCACAGCTTTTTGGCGACCCGACAACAGCAATAGGCGGGCATATTGTCGGGCATGCCTCTACATACAGGATTTATTTGAGAAGAGGAAAAGCAGGAAGCAGGGTAGCTAAGATGATTGACTCTCCAAATCTTCCTGATAATGAGGCTGTTTTTAATGTGACTGATGCAGGGGTTGTTGATTAATATGGCAGAAGATTTAGAATACAAAACTAAAGAATTTATGGAGAGATTTATTGGGCCAGAATTAGCCAGAAAATTAGCTGAAGAGCAGTTATCAATTTTAGATACTCTAAAATTAGGAGGGATAATTGTCTCCAAAATTGCAACTCCAGTATATGGAGACAAGTTAATGATTGATGGAATTAGATTAGAAATTGAGAAAGACCCACAGAATAAGAATTTTTATTTAACAGTTTTAGGGATTGGTTTAATAGGAAAATATATTGCAATGGGGAGTGCAGCCCATACTATTTATCTATTAAATCTTGGATAAATTACCTAAATTTTAATAAAATTCATTTCTAAAACACTTTATATTAAAACTTTTTTACGGAATTCACAAAATGCCCTTACCAGGATTTGAACCTGGGTTTTTTCGTCCGCAACGAAATGTTCTATCCAGACTGAACTATAAGGGCTGATATTTTATCTATATTACTTTGTTTTAAATTTATTTAATTTATCCTTTATCTAAATTTTTAAGAACCCTCCTATTTTTAATTGGTTATGGAAATAATTGCTGATTTGCATATTCACTCAAGGCATTCCCGCGCAACTTCAAAAAATATCACTATTGAAAATCTTGAAAAATACGCAAGAATAAAAGGTGTTGACCTTCTTGGAACAGGAGATTTTCAGCATCCTGAATGGAGAAAGGAAATTGATGAAAAACTTACAGAAGATGATAAAGGAATACTCAGGACTGCAAGCGGGTTTGCTTTTTTATGGCAGACAGAGATAAGCCTGATGTACAGCCAGGGAGGAAAGAGGCGTGCTGTTCATTTAGTTGTTCTTGCCCCAAACAGAAAAGCTGCAGATAAAATTACAAAATTCCTGGAAAGCAGGGGCAGGGTTGATTATGACGGAAGGCCTATTTTCGGAATTCCCTGCCCAGAGTTTGTCCGGGCCTTAAAAGGAATTGATGATAAAATTGAAATAATCCCTGCTCATTGCATGACTCCTTGGTTTGGTTTGTTTGGGAGCAAATCAGGCTTTGATTCCCTGAAAGAATGTTTTCAGGACCAGACAGACAAAATTTATGCTGTTGAATCAGGACTGTCAGCAGACCCTGAAATGCTCTGGAAAATTGAGGAAATTGCTTCTGGAAAAGTAAATGTCATAAGTTCTTCAGATGCCCATAGTTTTTGGCCGTGGCGAATAGGGAGAGAAGCAACAATTTTTGAAATACCTGAATTAAGTTATGAAAATATAATTAAGGCAATAAGGACAGGCCAGGGATTGAAATCAACAATAGAAACACCTCCTGAATACGGGAAATACCATTGGGACGGGCACAGGAACTGCAATTTTTCATGCTCTCCTGAGAAAACAAAAGAACTGAAAGGAATCTGTCCTGTCTGCGGCAAGCCCCTTACAATAGGTGTTGATTACAGGGTTGAAAAGATTTCAAAACATCCAAAGGGATTCAGGCCAGAAAATGCAAAACCCTTTTATGAGCTTCTGCCTCTGCACGAGATTATTTCCCTTTCAATAGGTATTTCCATGCAAAGCAAAAAGGCCTGGGAGATTTATGACTCTTTTATAAAAGAATTTGAAAATGAGAATAATATCCTGCTAAAAGTTCCAAAAGAAAAGCTTTTAGCTCATTTTAATGAGAAAATTGTTTCATTAATCCTGAAGAACCGCGAGGGAAAGATACAGATTAAGCCGGGATTTGACGGAGAATACGGACAAGCCATTCTTGGTGAAAAGCAGGCAACTCTTGGTTAAGTTATCCTGATTACTTATTTTTAATAAATTTATAATGAGCATCAGAAGTTTTTTTATTGCATTTTGGGCAGGTTTCTTCCAGAGTATAAATCCTGCATTTTTTGCATACTTTTAGCTTATTCATAAGTCATTATTTACTGATACTATATTAAGAAGATATTTTTTTAACCGCGGATGAAAAGATGTTGTGAAGTATTTTTTTAATTCTTTAGGATTCACCCATTTTAGTTCTTTTAACTTCTCACCGGTTTTTAGTTTTCCCTTAACAGCCTCACACATAAAATAAATCGCAAGCAAATCTCTTTTTTCTTCATAGGTTTTGGCAAATACAGCCCCCAGATTTCTGACTTCAAGACCTGTTTGTTTTTTTATTCTTTCAATCAGGGTTTTATTTACTTCTCCGTCTTCAGAAAGTCTGCCGCCAGGAAAACACCAGCTTGATTGAGGAATATAAGGATCATTTTCCCTTTTTCCTATAAGAATTTTTCTTTTTTTAGGATCAAAAATTATCCCAAGAATAATTACATTGAACTGATTTATGGGTTTTTCCTTTTCCATTTTCATCTATAACAATCATAAAATCCCTGCTTTTAAGCTTTTTGATTATGAAATTTTTCAAAATAAAAAAGTTCTTTTTTTCTGAAATATTTTTTACTTCTTAGAAATACTGAATTCAATTCCCCTGGATTTTGCCTTTTTTTCAAAATTTTCAAGAATATCTTTTAATTCACGGTCAGACTTTTTTATGTCCTCGGTTTCTTTTTCAAGAATATAATTTCCTGCAGAAATGTATTTTAATCTGGCATTTCCTGTTTTTTTTAATAGTTCCCTTAGAAGTTCTCTTATAAGAGTTATCCCGTCAGATTCAAAGGTTTTAATAAATATTTCTTTTTTAAGAACAGATTTTTTTTGCTTCTGAGTTTTTATTATTTCAATTATCTTCCCGGCATTTTCTTTTCCAGCCAGATTTTCCAGCTGTTTTCTTTCTTTTTGGGAATCTTTTGCTTTTTGAAGGAAATCATAGATTCTTTCTTTTTTCCTTATCTCTTCAATTATCTTCTCTGCCTTTTCTTTAAGGACACTTTTCAAAATCTTTTCAAAACTTTTTTCAGTTTCATACTCTTTTTTTATTTCTTTCTGCTCTTCTTTTGTTACGCGCCTTAAAGACAGCTCAATTCCGTCTTTAAGAATTCTTAGAACCTTGCAAACTATTTTTTTCTTTGGAACTATATAATCCCGAATGTTTCTTATTCTCCCTGGTGCAACCTCACTAAAGACAATAGAGCCCTCAACTTCCTTGTTATTAAGATGTATTTTAACAAATACATTTGTGCCTATGATTCTGTCAACTGTGCAAAGCACAATGTCTCCTTCTTCAATTCCTTTATTAATATTTTTTTGATGCATGTTAATACGTAATATAATGTATTTTTAAGGGTTGCTGTTGGAATCAGAATTAGTTTAAATTTTCACCATTTCAATTTCAAGGTTTTTTTTCAGAAGCTTAATGAATTCTTTTTCTTTGTTTTTGTGAACAATGCAGCCGGCTGCAAATTCATGGCCCCCGACTTCTCCGCCTCCTAGTTCTTTTACTGCAGCATTTAGGAGTTCGCGGACATTTCGCCCGTTTCTTCCGACATTTCTTACTGAGACCTTTATTTTATCTTCATAATAGGCCATTGTTGTGATTACTGTTCCTTCATCATATGCAGGGGAATTTGATAATATGCTTGCTATTGTCCCGACAATTGTGTCCTTGATTTTATCATATGCATGAATTATGATAAATCCTCTTCCTTCTATCTTCTCTGCTTTTGAAACAAAATTAAGTCCTGAGATTATATGCTGCTTGTATTTTGCATGAATCTCTTCTGCTTCTTTTTTTGCATTTGGAAGTTCAAGGCAGAACCTTAATGCAGTATCACTCCTTCCAAGCCTTGAACATGCATTTACCATTGCACTTACTTCACGGGAATCTTCAAGCTTGTTAAAAAATTTGAGCAAGTATATATCTCCAATCATTTTTCTGTTTTTTGCTTTAGGATTTCTTAAAAGTATTGAAGTTGTAAGTTTTTTCATTTCTTCTTCATTAAATTCTATAAGCCCTTTGTATTTCCCGTTTAAAGGCTCTATCCCTGCCTCTCTTAGTATTTCAATGACTCCTGAAGGATTTCCTGTAACCCCTGGGATATATGGCTGTGAGCTGTATTCAAGAGCCTTGTTTACAGGTCTGGTTGAAGGATAAATCATAAGACCTGTTTTCTTTTTTATGTCTTCTTTAGGTAGTTTACCACTGAAATTCTCAAGGGATTTTATGCCTTCTTCCATGAGATCGCCAATCATGCCCAGAATAGCAAGTTTTGCAAAATTTTTATTATCTGAATTTATTTCATTGCAAAATAAATAAGTCATACCAGAACCACTAATTTTTTCCTCATGAAGCCAGGAATTTACTATCTCAATGCTTTCCGGGATTTCCTGGATAACTTCGTGGTGATCTATTATAAAAACATCTTTGAGCCCTGTTTCTTTTATGCAATCAAGACTTCCTGAAGCAAGGTCAAGGAATAAAATCACCTTATCTTTTGGAAGTTTGCGGATAAATTTTTCCTCAAGATTTTTAAGAATTTTTACAGAGAATTTTTTGTCAAGTTTTTTTAATGCCTGAATCATTATTGCTGCAGAAGTTATTC
>CAYOAO010000006.1:1804-11467 GCA_964402075.1 Candidatus Woesearchaeota archaeon | reverse complement strand
TGGGTATTATGACTTAAAGATTTTCTTAAAAAATATAAAAAGTTATTATGAAATTGATTTATTTTTGCAGTTTATACATGAAGGACCTGAAGGGGGAGAGACAGAAAAAGAAAAGGAAAAAGAAATAGGTGAATTTAAATTTGGAACATGGATGGTTTTTGGTTTGATTATTGTAATCTTAATTATGAGCAGGATTGTTATACATAAGCGCAAAATAAAAAATAATTAATTTTAAAATTGGAATTTATTTAGAGATTTCTTAAGATTACAAAATCTAGGATTTACAGGAATCTCTTGCATAAGTTTTAAAAACTCTGACTTCCAAATTATCTTATAAAATGGCCAGAAAAAAGAGAGTAAAAAAAACAAAAAGAAGTTCTAAATCAAAATCTGCTAAAAAAGCATTTCCCGTGAAACAGAGGATGAACATTGCATGGAGAAATTTTACTTTTTTCCTGGCGATATTCCTGATCTGTTTTATACTTCGCAATCTTTCAACAAATGATCTTTTCAGGAATTTTTTCGGGATACTTTCAATGATTTTTGGTTTCCTGGTGTTTGCACTTTTAATTTCACTGATTGTTTTGTCTCTTCTTAAGTCAGGAAGAAGATCTAAAAAAAGAAGGTAATTTTAAAGGCAGGAGTTTTCTTCAGGTTAAACTTAAACTTTTTATAGTCTGACTTGATTTTACTGCCTAGGTCTGTTATGCCTGTGTAGCTCAGTTCTGGTCAGAGCGCGTCATTGGTAATGACGAGGTCCTGGGTTCAAGTCCCAGCACAGGCTTGCCAACATTTATAAAACAACTTTCTTAGATTAAAGAATGCCGGATAATAGCAAATCAGAGAACAAACAAAATCTTAAAGAATTGAAGGAAAAATACAACGATATCCAGAAAAAATACAATCTCCCTGATTTTGAAAAACTCAATAAAGATTTTCAGATAGAAAGAGCTGCAGAATCTGAGACAGATTTTCTGATACGGGAAATAAGAAAATTTGTCGGGGATAAGATAATAAATTATCTTAAATTTATTGAGAGCCTCCTGAATCCTGTAAATGCACCTATGTTTATTTTTTCAATTATAAAACTAATTGATTCTGAAGAAAAGAAAAAACTTTCTGGAATTTACAATAATTTAATGAAAAGGGAGATTAAATTTATTGAGCTTGACCTGGAGTTTAATGAAAAAAAGGAAGCAGAATTCATCAAAGAATCTTATGATTCCTGGCAGGAAATAAAGAAAGATATTCTGAAAATCATTGAAAATATTACCCAAAAGTGGGATAATAAATCCGAAGTTAATAATAAAGGATATTTTGGGTGAGATTTATTCTAAGAATTTAGATATTTTAAATCAGAGGATATAATTAAATTTTTTTAGTTAGTAGAAGTAAATTTATTTATTATTTAACTTAAGCCGCTATTCAATTATTTCTTTAAAAACATCATCAATCTCAATTTCGAACAGGGCAACAGGCATTTTTATTTTCCAGTTTTTGAGGATTTTTGGATGGACTTCCCCGAGATATCCCAGGGTTTTTCCTCCAAAAGTTATTTCTGCTGTTCTTCCTTCTATAAAATGATTTGGTGTTTTTTCAGATTCTTTCAGGATTATTTTTTTGTCAAGTCCGATTGCCCTGAAAAGGCATTCCAGAATCTGCCTGATTCTTGTATAATTTCCCGGAGATGCTGCAGCTGCCAAAATCTCTTTTTCATTTATTTTTTCATCTCTTGCCTGGAAAACCCTGCCAATTTCAAATATTTCCTGAGGATATTCTGAGTCAATGTTTTCTGAGAAATTTTTTAATAACAGGTGTGCCAGATTTGTTCTCAGGGTATTATATTCTGTCTTTGATTTTTCAACTTCTATGGATTTCCCTCTGATATAATTTTCAGGTTTTTCAAGCCCCATTTTTTCAATTTGATTTTTTTTGTTAGTCAGATGATAATTTGAAGCCTCAATCATACCTAAGCCTGCCAGGATTTCTGACATTTTCTTCTTTATCGCAGCGTTTTTATCCTCCTCTCCTATTGTGGATATTTCAGGGATTTCAGGAACAAAATTTTCATATCCGTATGCAATTGCTGCGTCTTCAATAATATCCACTTCATGGAGTATATCTGTTCTCCAGGCAGGAATTTCAACAATTCTGTTTTTGATATTATAATTATGCCCCATTTTTTCAATCAATTTCTTAAGTTCTTTTTCCTTCAGGTTCAGGCCGAGAAGTTTGTTTGTATTTTCCAGAGAGATTTTAAGTTTTTTAGGAGCCAGGTCAGGAGTTGTCTCTTTTTTTCCCATAATTTTTTTGTATTTAAGATTCATCTGGTAGATTTTGCCCCCCATTTCTGCAAGACTTGTTACAATTATATTAAGGCAGGACTTCAGGGTTTCAAAATCAAAACCAGAGCATTCAACAAAAACATCCTTTGTTTCAGAGGTTACACGTCCTGTTAATTGTGAGTTTATAATTGGCGGCATGCTCAGAATCTGATTGCCTGAATCAACAAATACAGGGAATTTTGCTTTTCCTGCAAGAAGGTGGGCATATTCTTTTCCCGCAGGATGCTTCTGAAGAATTTCAAGCCCTGAAAGTTCGCGATCCATTTCCAAAGGTATAAATTTTATCTGGTCAGGCTCTGTTGCCCTGAAAGTTATAGGAAGCTTAATCTTCTCCAGAGGATAAATTCCTATTGCAACCTTTTTTCTTTTCCTTCCTATTGTCAAATGGAGCTTTTCCTGTATTTCAATCAATTCACGGATTCTTTCATCATCAAGATTTAAGCCCTTGACAATTGCGCATGCTGTGTGAGGGCGGATATCTTTTACAGAGCTGTCTATGATTACCTCATAATCTTTTTCAGGCCTGTTTACTTTGTATTTTTTCAGGCCTGTTCTTTTTCCTAAAAATGCAAGAAAAGACCTCTTGAAGCCCTGGTAAGAAAGCAGGTCAGGGCGGTTTGGGAAAACTTCAATATGAATCTCGTTTTCTGTTATGTCCTCAACAGGTGTCCCGAACATTGCAATCCTGTTTTGCATCTCATTATTCAGGGTTCCAATTTCTTTTTCAAAGATTTTTTTGTTGAAGGTTACGATTGCCATTTTATTTCATCCAGAATTTCATTTTTCTCAGTTTAGTTAAATCGTTTTTGTAAAGTTCTCTTAAGTCTTTTATATCATAATATTCCATCAGCATTCTGTCAAATCCAGGGCCCCATGCCAGCACAGGAATATTTTCTCCGAGTAAAGGGATTACAACTTCTGGCCTGAAGATTCCTGCCCCGCCAAGCTCAAGCCAGACTTTTTTTTCAGGATGAAAAATATCTATCTCCACACTTGGTTCTGTGTAAGGGAAATAACCTGGCCTGAATCTGATTTTTTCAAACCCCATTTTGGCAAAAAATACCTTGAGGTATCCAAGAAGATGCCTGAAGTTGGCATTTTTGTCTGCCACAATCCCTTCTGTCTGGTTGAATTCAAATCCATGGCTCCAGTCAAGAGTCTCGTTTCTGAAGCATTTTCCTATTGCAAAGAATTTTACAGGAATATTCTCTTTTTTCAGTTTTGCAAGAGTCTGTGCAGAAAGGCATGTTGTATGCGTTCGCAGGACAAGCCTTTTGGCTTCTTCCTCATCCCAGGAATATTTCCAGCCAGTGCTTCTGCCAACACCTTTTTCGTGAGATTCCCTGACTTTTTTTATAATCTCTTTTTCAGCATCAATATTTTGCAGTTTTTTTTCAATAAAAAAAGTATCCTGCATTTCCCTTACAGGATGATCCTGCGCTGTAAAAAGGGAATCAAAGTTCCAGAAACTGCTTACCAAAAGATTGCCTGTCATTTCCCTGAAACCCATCTCTGTCCAGATTTTTCTTGCATAATCAGATGCCTGATTTACAAAATGCCTTTTCCCACTATTTATCTGCGGAACAGGCAGAGTAGTATCATATCTCCTGAATTTTTTCCCCTTCCATGACGAATCTTTTTTAAGAAGTTTAGGTGTTATCTGCTCAATCAAATCCTTTGATTTTACATCATTTTCAATTACTTTTTTTCCCAGAGGAGTGGTTTTTATGCTGATGAAGGTTTCTTCATGCAGTTTAACAAGACCCTTTCTTTTCTCAAGCAGCTTTAATGCAGAGGCCTGTTCCTGGCTTAGTGAATCATAATCCAGGGGAAGCTGTTCAAGCAGGGACTCTTCAGGAGTTTTTTTTGAAATCTCTCCCTTGTTTGCACTGAAAATTATCTTTTCTTTTTTCAGTTCAATTAAACCCCTTTTTTTTAAAACCCCTATTGATGCTTTTAATTCATCTTCATTAAGACTGCTTTGTTTCAGGATGTCAGGAATTTTCAGAATTCTTTTTTCATTTAAGAGATTCAGTAATCTTCTCTCAGGCAGGCCTTTTTTTCTGTACAGGGCTCCGTTTACCCCCACATCAATAATTTTCTTTTTTTTAGCCGAAACTTCTGCAAGATGCTTGTGATTCAGGTATTCAAGAGATCTAATAACTGAAATCTTGTCCAGATTTGACTTTTTGCATATTTCATTTATGTCTTTTTCTTCAAGATGAGGCAAAATCTTTCTTTCATTCGGACTTAAGCTTTCCAGAATTTTTTCCATATTTTCCATACCGGATTTAGCACCCATGATAAACTTAATATGCAGGGGATTAAAAGGGTTTTGTTTGTTAAACCTGAATAATTAGTCTATGTCTTTAGTCATCCATGTGGGCATTCCAAGAGCAATGGCAAGGGATTTCAGGTTATAAGAGTTTTTTTTCTTCCCAGACACAGAAATAAATTTCATTTTTACCCTATTTTTATTGCAAAGTTTTATGTTTTGCCTTATTCTTGCAAGAATTTCTGCTTTTTTCTTTTTTTCTGATTCAATTATTTCATCCAGATTAATTCCGACAGAGATATTCTTTTTTTTTGCCAGTTTTGCCATAACATGGTTAAATCCAGAGTCGCGCTGCTTCATTCTGTCTTTTCTCTCAGAAAGGTTTATCAGAAGAACCTGGACAGGCAGTTTCTCAAGAACTTTTCTGTTCAGTTCATCATTGCTGCCGGAGAAGATAATCTGCTTTTCTTTATTCTTTTTAATTTCATTTTTTAGTTTGCTGAAGTTTGATTGGGTCAGAATAATTTGTTTTTCCATGTGGAAAATAAGCTATGGGGATTTATAAAATTTATAGAAAATGATTATCCCTCGATTAGTGTTCCCCTGAACTTCTTTCCCTTGAGAACAGCTTCAAGCTGTCTTAAGTCTTTTCCGAGAATATATGTCGGGATTTTTTGTTTTTTTATTATTTTTGCAGCTTGTTGGTCAAGAATAAAGTGCTGGCCTGGTTTAAATGAAAGCGAATCTGTCTTTTTTTTAAATTCTCTCCAGGAAATTTTTGGGATAAATTTTGCATTTTTGTATTTTTTTGGGTTTTTATCATAAAGACCGGAAACATTTGTCATATTTATAAAAATTGTATCAAAGTATCTGGCAAGTTTTGCAGAGGTTCCGTCAGAAGTTTCGTTTTTTGCATATCTTAGTGCTCCGCAGAAAACCACATCATATCTTCTAAGAAGATTTTTTACTTCTGTCATATCATGCGGGATTCCCTGATTTGCATCTTCTCCGAAAAAATATGTCATAAATCGCGCGTTTAATCTTGTTGTGGAAATTCCAAGAAGCCCCTGAAAGAATTTTTTCTTGTTTATCTTTTCTTTTTCAAGTCCGTTGATATATTCTCGTGCCGTGCTTCCGCCGCCGCAAACAACTACAAACTTGTACTTTCCTGTATTTTTTAAAATGATTTTTTTGAATTTTCTTAAAAAATTAGTATCAATATCACCAGGAATTATAAGACTGCCGCCAAGACTTAATACTATCACCTTTTTTTTCATATGAAAAAAAAGAGAACTGAGTTTTTATAGTTTACTTCACGGTAAACAGCCTGTCATCTTTGACATCAAACACCCCCAGCCTGACGCCTGAGTCAAGCCAGCCATGGGCATAACTTAGAGCTGCGAATGCATTTACAAAATCTCCTTTTTCCTGAAAATATTCTGAGTCAGAAATATAATTAGAAACCATTTCAATGATTTCATCAGCTTCTTTTTCCTTTCCTCTGGCAATATTTTTCTTTGCTTCTTTCAGTGCTGCTGAGGTTAACCTGAAATATTTTTCAAGTTTCTTCCCTGTTATTTCCTTTTTCATGGAATTTTTAATAAAAAGAAACTTTTAAATATAATGCTGATATCTTACTTATAAGAGAGGATTTAATGAAAAAGATATTTGCTTTTTTAGCTGTAGGACTGGTTTTATTGACAATTTCAGGTGTCTTTGCTGAAACTTCAACAGACGGAATTGAAAAAATCAAGGAGAAAATGAAGGAAAAAGGGGTTGAGGATGAAGAGATTAACAATATAACTCAGGTAAATTACAATGCCCTGCCTCCTGAAATAGAGATAGAAGATATAGAAGAAACAGAATTAGCTATTTATAAGGTTGACAAAAAAAATAACAAGCCGGTTTTTGTTATCACCCCTGGTGAGAAATTCCAGGCAAGTGAAAAAGAATCAGCTTATCACCGGACATTACTGAATTTTGGTTATGATGGTAAGATGTCTGGCTCTGGATTCTTAGAAACAGCGACAGAAGTTGAGACAAGCCTTGAAAAAGGGTATGTAATGGCCCGTGATGGCAGCATTACAGCTGTTTCAACAAACCTTGAAGTATTTGAAGAATCCTCAGGGAATTTGGAGATTATTGTCTATGTGAACGGCGAGCGGGTCGGTCTGGGAAACCTTGTCGGCACAACAAGTTCAGGAGTGAAGAGGGATTATGCAACCCAATCTTTTGATATTGTCAATTTTGAGGCAGGAGATGTTATTTCTGTAATGTTAATGGCAAGCAGTGACGCTGTCGAAGGAAATTCTGAATGGGGAGATGTCACAACCCTGATTGAGATTACAACAGAGGAATAGATATTCAAACCACATAAAGTTTTTAAAGTAAGCTTGCCTGGGTTCTGCATGGCTGATAAAACAAAAATTACTATGACTGTATTAATTGCAGTGGTTGTAATACTTGCTTCTATTGTCATTTATGCTTTTATAGTAAGTCCAAGAATTAGCGGGTATATAATTGATAAGCAACAAGAAGGATATAATTATGCTGTTATTAATATTGCACAAATAGCGACTCAGTGTCAGGAGCCTATTCCATTAATTATAGGGCAGAATGAGCAGGGAAATGAACAAGTTATACATTTGGTTGCAGTAGAATGTTATCCCAACAGATTCCCTGAGTTGTTTGAGCAGGATTAATCAGCAGAAAAGTCCTAAATAATTTTTTAAGAGCCTTAAATTTATAAGTATTAATTATTTCTTATCTTAATGAAGAATTTATTAAAAAAGAGTGTGATTTATGGAGTATTCTCTAAAAATAAAAAAGGGATTTCAGCTATCATTGCAACCCTGATAATAATTCTTCTTATTATTGTTGTAGGAGGAATTATCTGGATTGTGATAAAAGACATAATCCAGAGCGGTGCAGAACAGGTTGAATTAGCGGAAAAATGCAGAACACTGGAATTTAATAATATCAAGGTTAGTGAAAAAGCCGGGGGAATTTATACAATAACTCTCACAAGAACAGGTGCAGGAACAGAAGACCCTGTTGCAGGTCTTAAAATAACACTGCACAACGAGACACATAACAGCGGAATTCTGGATTTTGATGAAGAATTTGAAAGGCTTGAAACCAGGTCAAAGCAACTTGAAACAGGAATTATTAATGCAAGTGAAATGAAATATACAGCATATTTCCTCAGCGATTCAGGAGAAGAACAGATTTGTGAAACAACAAAGACCTTTACTGCAATTAAAAAGGGAGAAATTGAAGGTGAGGAAGGCGAAGAAGAACCGCCTGATGGTGCTTATTGCGGTGACGGAAACGTGGATGCAGGAGAAGAATGCGATGACGGAAACACTGAAGATGGTGACGGATGCTCTTCTGATTGCAAGATAGAAGGCGGGGGAGGAGGTGACGGTTCTTATTGCGGAGACGGAAACGTGGATGCAGGAGAAGAATGCGATGACGGAAACACTGAAGATGGTGACGGATGCTCTTCTGATTGCAAGATAGAAGAACCTTCAGACCAATGCAACGGGCAATGGAATCAAACAGCATATGAAGAAGGAGTTTATGAGTGCGACGGAGAGGAAGTATATGGCTGCGACCTTTACATATGTCTGTGCAGAACAGGGTTTGAACCTAGGGGAGACGGAACCTGTGAATTAAATCCGCCTGTTAATGAAGGAACAATAAACTCTGTTTGGAATGACATCTTTTTTGACAGCCCTGACCTTCCAGAAGATTATTCTGTTTCTGATTATATAGGGATGTATGTAAATTTCAGCGATTCAGAAGAATCAAACTGTTTTTTAATTAATTTTGCAGATTATATCTCTGAAAAGGATATTAGTTATATAAGGGTTGATTATTCCCTTCCGGCCGGCACTCCAAGCATAAATGCCGGCGAAGGGTACCATATCTGGCAAGCAGAAGATTGCGGGCAATAATTTTCTGAGAAACCTTTAAATATATTATTTATTTTCTCTTTTTGTAGTTACCCTACAAATTAAAAGATGGCTTATAAGAAATATATTAAGAGAGGCGGTAAGATTTACGGGCCATATGTCTACCACAGCAAAAGAGTTGACGGAAAAGTTGTATCAGAATATATCGGTCCGCACAGGACAAAGATAAATTACAAGAGAGTTTTTTTGGTTTTCCTGGCATTTGTTTTATTAATCCTCTCCATGTACGGTTCTTATAAATTATTCAAAAAAAATCAGGGGATCTCTGGTATGGCTGTTTTGGATTTAGTTTATTCAGGCAATCAGACAGTTTTGGTCCAGGACAAAAAAGGAGGCGGTCTTTTATCATTACAACTTTTAAATTCTCCTGAATCAATTATTTTAGGCAAAAGAACCTTGGAAATCAGAGTTAAGTCATATCTTCCTTATGATTTAAATTTTACTTTAGATGACCTGAAATATCCTTATGAAGATGATGAAGTGCTAAGTCTTTTTGAAAAGGTAAATATTCAGGAAAAAATTACCAATGGAAGTCAGGAATCCTGGGAAGATATTTCCAGGATTGAATTGCTGAAAGAAGAAGAAAAAACCTTAAGAATAGATGTTTCTGAAGTAGACATTTCTAATTTGGATTTAACTTTACCTGCAGAAGAGAAAGAGATTAACTTAGAGTATAATAACCAGAGAATTATACTTTTTTTAGATAACCTGAAACAAGGAAAAATTTCTTTTGAAATAATAGATATCAATAAAACAGAGCCGCTTTTTTTGCCGGAAGTTATTGAACTCAGTGAATCAGAGAGAGAAATTCTTATTAAAGAATTCGGCGAGAATATAACAGTAAATGTAAATGAGGCAATGGAGAAAAATAATCTCCTTGTTGTGAAATATGAACTTGCAGATTATGAAATGATTCGTTCCTATGACCCTGGCCTGAGCAGAGGGATTATCAAATCTTTCATGGAAAGAGACAGAATTAAACTTCTTAAGGATATTGCAATGACTCTTTCCAGGCAGGAAGAGCAAGATGAAACACAGGAAGAATTTTTAGGCCAGTGGCCTGTTT
>CAYOAO010000006.1:0-1704 GCA_964402075.1 Candidatus Woesearchaeota archaeon | reverse complement strand
TTTTGGCTCTTTTCTGAATTCTTTTTTTATGCTTTTAACAGAACCATCCAGAAGAGGTTCTTCTTTTTTTAATTTAGATATTCTTTTGGTTTCTCCTTTAATTTTTTCATGAACTATTTGTTTTAATTGTTCTTTCTGAGGCAGTTCTTCTTTTATTCCCTTCTTAGGTTCATTCTTAAGGGTTTTTTTTACTTTATTTTTTATTGTTAATTCTTTATACTTTTCAGTATTTTTTATCAGTTCTTTTGTGAATTCAAGAATGAAAACTTTTCTAAAGCTCTTTGATGTTTGCTTGAGCATTTTATTCAAAAAGAATTTTTCCTTTTGTTGATGTTTCCCTCGCCTGATTCCATATGCATGCCACCCTGTTGCTGAGGGAATCCCTGTCTTGGCGGAATTGGTCTCATAGGTCTTTTTCTGGGAATCATCATTGGTTCCTGCATTTCAGGAAATCCTCCCCCGGTTTCTTCTCTTTCCCCTATTCCCTGCTCATGAATGAGAGCCAGGCCTCTTCCAATCAAGCCAGCATGCTTAGAAAGAGTATCCAGTTTTTCAAGAATTTTTTTTGTGTCATTACTTTCCCCTCCGGATTCCAATTCTTTTTTTGCAAGAGCCTGTGCAGAAATTTCAAACAGATTAAGAAGTTTTGAGATTTCCCCTGACAAATCATCAAATTTTTTGGAAAGATTTACCATAACTTTCTGAAGAGCAATAAAATTATCTGTAAGGGCTTTGTCCAGTTTTATTTCCTTTACTGATTCATACTTTATTTTTGTTGAGCCTCTTTTTTTCCTCGTTGTTTTTTTTGTCTTTTTGATTGTTACGGTTTTTGCTTTCTTCTTTTTCTTTTTTTTACCCCTTTTCTTTTTAGAAGCCTTAGCCATGTATATCAGTGGTGTTTTTTATTTATAAATATTTGGCAGAAAGATTAAATATAATAATCTTAAAAAATATCCAGAATATCTTCTTCCCTCTTCTTTTCTTCTTTTTTTGTTTCCTCTTTCTCTTTTGGCTTCATGCCAACAGCTTCCTCAACTTTTTCAACAATTTCTTTTATTTCTTCTGCCCCCTCTTCTATATTCTCTTCTACTTCATTTATGACTCCCAGTGCCGGCTCCATGTTTTGTTCTTCCTTTATTTCTTCAGCATTTTCTGCCCCCTTTATCTTCGGGGCTTCTTCTTCAACGATCCTGTTTGTATCTTCTTCAGGAGTTTTATTTTCAATATTTGGCGGAAGAGGCTTTGGCTCTTTTGTTTCTTCAGTTCCGGATTCTGATTCAGGCTTTTTTTCAAGCTCAGAAATGTAAGAGGCAATATCTGCAGCCATGTCAGAATTCACACTTATGCTGTCTATTCCTTTTTCAACAAGGAATTTGACCATTTCTTTTCTGCTGCCTGCCTGTCCGCAGATGCTTGTCTCAATATTTTTTTCCTTGCAGACTTTTATTACATACTCAATCTGATGCAGAACAGCAGGATGCATCTCATTGTAAATATCCTGGACCTGCTCATTTCCCCTGTCAACAGCCAGGGTGTATTGCGTAAGGTCATTTGTCCCGAATGAGATAAAATCTATTCCCTCATCGCAAAGCTCTTTTATAATTTCAACAGATGAAGGTGTTTCAACCATAACCCCTATTTTTGCCTGAGTGAAATCAATTTCCCTGATATATAATTTTATTTTTTTTACCTCTTCAACAGAAA
>CAYOAO010000005.1:0-12057 GCA_964402075.1 Candidatus Woesearchaeota archaeon | reverse complement strand
AAGGGATCAATCCCTGTTTCCTCAGTGAGCCATTCATAGCAGAATTTATAGAAATCCCTGAAAGAAAAAATCCCGTTGTATTTTACCTTGCTTGAAAAGATTGTGTCTTTTTCAGCCATTGTTTATTAAACCTTTTTCCTCTTTTATTATTAAAGAAAAATCTTATTTAAATATTTAACTAAACTATATGGAATTCCTGCAGGAATCGCAGAGAAGCATTCCGTGTGTTTTGTAAAGCACCCCCCTGCTCCCGCACTCTTCGCAGATTCCGTTACCAACAAATGCTTTTCTTTTTGTTTCTTTTATTCTTTTAAGCTTGGCTGATTCTTCCCTTATCCTGGAGAATTCCTCAAGTTCAGGATAAAACTCAGGGTGAAAATTCAGAATGTCCCTTGCAGTTATCATCCCCACAAGATGGTTTTTTTCAATAACAGGAAGCCTTCCGAATTTTGTTTTTTTCATTTTTTTGATAGCTTCCTGGATTGTCGCTTTTGGCTTGATTGTTACAACTTTTTTCGGGGAAATATCCATAACCTTTATCTCAGAAAGATTTTTTCCTGACTTTTTCACAAGGGCCCATAAAATATCTTTCTGGCTTATAATCCCTGAAAATTTCCTGTTTTTCACGAGAACAAGACTGCCTACTTTTTTTCTCACCATTTTTCTTGCACAATTAAGAAGATTTTCATCAGGATTAGCTGTCACAGGACTGCGCGTCATAATATCTGCAACTTTTATACTTCCCATGACATCTCAAAAACTCTGTAGCTTATAAATTTTTTTAGATTATCCAAAAATTTATAGTTTCCTAAATATAGTAACTGAATAGTAGTTATAAAAGAGAAGATTTATAAAAGCCAATTTATAATAAATGTTATGAAAATTAAAGATTGGTTTTGTTTTATAGGAGGAGTTTTAACAGTAGCTTTAGCTTTAATAGCTACAAATAAAAAATCATCTATTCAATATCATAAAAATCTGGAGGAAATTCTTTCCAGAAGAATTGAATATGCCCATTTTCCTGAAAAAAATACAAGGGAAAATGGAAAGAGAGATAAATATGCATTTTTGATTTGTGGTGATAGCAACAAAATGTATAAAGAAAATCTGATTCTTTCATATAAAACACTTTTAGAAAATGGATTTGTAAAAGAAAAAGTATATCTCTTAGATTATAACCTTTCTTCAAAAAGAAAAATTAAGAAAGCATTGGATAATCTTGAAAAAGTAATTGGTCCTGAAGATTTATTTCTTATTTATACAACAGGTCATGGAGGACTTTCTGGTTTATCACTTTTAAATGAAGGAATTTCAGGAGAAGAGTTTGGGAAATACTTAAAGAATATCCATCCAAAAGAAGGCATTATAATTTCTGATCAATGTTCTAGCGGGAAATTTGTTAAGGAAATTAACAGAAAAGGGTATGTTAGACTCTCAGCGTCTAAAGGAGATGGGGAAACTTTTTCAAATACTTTCACTAGAGCATTTTTTAATTCCTTAAAAGGATATAGTAATTCAGATATTAATAAAGATGGGAAAGTAAGTATAGAAGAAGCTTTTATTAATGTTAAATCAAAGGACTACTATGCAAAAAAGGGAAAACAATCACCACAAATTTATTCAGATGGGATAGAAGCAGATAAAGTTTTCTTAAAGTAATATCTTTAATATTTTTTATCCAATTCGTTCTCTATTACAATAATGTTTAAATATCTCAGAGGAGGAAGAGGGATATGGCAGACAAACCAATAGTTCTGATGCCTGAGGACGTACAAAGAATTCTCGGTAAAGATGCACAAAGAAACAATATCATGGCTGCGCGCATGGTTTCTGAGATGGTCAAGACCACTTTAGGGCCAAAAGGAATGGATAAAATGCTTGTTTCTCCCTCAAATGACATTATAATCACAAACGACGGAGTAACCATACTTGAGGAAATGCAGATAGAGCATCCTGCTGCGAAGATGATGGTTGAAATTGCAAAAACCCAGGAAACAGAAGTGGGAGACGGGACAACAACTGCTGTAATGATTGCAGGCAAGCTCCTGGAAAACGCTGAAAAGCTTCTTGACAAAAAAATCCACCCCACTGTTATTACAAAAGGATACAGGATTGCGGCAGACAAGGCCCAGGAAATCCTGATGGACCTTGCACTAAAAATATCAGCAGAAAGCAAGGAAGATGAAGCTCTTTTAAAACAGATTGCAATGACAGCTATGACAGGAAAAGGTGCTGAAGATGCCAAGGAAAGGCTTTCAGAGATTATTGTCCAGGCACTCAAGCAAATATCCGGCAGTGAAAACAGGGGAGGCAGAAAAATTGACCTGAATAATATAAAAATAGAAACTTCAAAAGGCAGGGGAATAAAGGACACAGAGCTTGTCCATGGAATTGTTCTTGACAAGGAAAAAGTTTCTTATGACATGCCCTCTTCTGTCCAGAATCCAAAAATCGCCCTGATTGATTTCCCTCTTGAAATAAAAAATCCTGAAATTGACACAAAGATTTCTGTGACATCTCCTGAACAGCTTCATAGCTTTGTAACAGAAGAAGAACGCAGCATAAAGGAAATGACTGAAAAAGTAAAACTTTCAGGAGCTAATGTGATTTTCTGCCAGAAAGGAATTGATGACTTTGCCCAGTATCTTCTTTCAAAAGAGAAAATTTATGCATGCCGCAGGGTTGCAAGAAGTGACATGGAAAAAATCTCAAAGGCAACAGGCGGGAAAATAATAAGCAACATAAATGAATTAAGCCCTTTTGAACTTGGAAATGCTGAATTGGTTGAGGAAGTAAGGCATGGAGAAGATGTTCTCACATATATAAGGGGATGCGAGAATCCAAAAGCACTGACAATACTTGTCCACGGAGGAACAGAGCATGTTATTGAAGAGGTCAAGAGAGCTGTCCGTGACGGATTGGGGGATGTTGCCTGTGTTATTGAATCAGGCTTAGTTGTTCCGGGCGGTGGTGCAATAGAAATTGAACTTTCAAAAAAACTCAGAGAATTTTCACAAGGACTTTCAGGAAGGGAGCAGCTTGCTGTTGAGGAATTTGCTTCTGCAATTGAATTCATACCTACAACACTTGCTGAAAATGCAGGGCTTGACCCTATTGATACTCTCACAGAACTAAAATCAAGGCATGACTCCGGAGAAAAAAACGCAGGCCTGAACCTTTTCACAAACAGAATAGAAAATGTTCTTGAATCAAAAATTATTGAGCCTTTGAAAATAAAAAGCCAGGCAATAAACTCTGCCAGCGAAGTAGCTATAATGATTCTGAGAATTGATGACATTATCTCAGCAACAGGCCACAATAAAGAGCCTATGGGAACCATGGGAAAAATCAGGCCTGATTTTTCAGGAGGGTTTTAATTGGGAATAAGAAATTATGAAGAATTTAATGAGAAACATCCAGATAGGAGACCCCCTATAGGGGAAACTCTTAATGGATTAGTCAAGGATTTATTGACCCTTCTTCTTACAATTAGTATAATAGGTCTCGGTATTGGAGTAAGTTGCGAAACTTACCAAAAAAGAAAATTATTACATCGTGGAGAATTAGTGCACGAACAAAGATATGTTGTTAAAGGAGAATCACCTTCTAATTTTTGGAAAAAATATACCATCTCCGCAACCCAGGTAGGAAAAAATAACCTAGTATTTTTTGAGCCTTATGGAAAATTAGAATCTATAATAGAATCTGAGGATACTTTAACGCTTCGTTTTTCAGACAGGCAGTGGAAATATCTTAATGATAAAGGCGAAGTTCCTATCAAAGATAGAAATCTCAAATATGTTAATGGAAAGACGTTTTAATAAAATGAAATACGAATCAGACCTTGTTTATTTATTAGAGGCAAACGGCGCAAGTGAAAAGGATTGTAAAGAAGCAGATAAAATATTAAAAGAAAGAAAATACCGTTCAGGAGCATATATAGAAGACAGTGATACTCTTTATGAGGATCTTTTACTTCTTGGTCTTTTACATGAAAAATCAAGGATAATTCCTGGTAAACTAGGGCAAAAGATTTTTTCTCTTAGACAGCTTATTACTGTTTCTGCTTGTTCTAAAGGCAGAGAATACAAAGGGAGCCTTACTACAAAAGGTCATGAATCATTTAGCAGGGTTTATGATGAGATTAAAAAAGCAGACCTAAGAAAATTCAAGGAATTGAATGATTATGTGACTTACTTAAACCTTAAGATGAATTCTTAAAATAATCACTTTCATATTTTCTTCTCGCCAGCCTGCCTGTAAATGTGCTTATAACTGCTCCTGCGCCATAACCCACAATTTTAATCCCTGCTCCTTTCAAAAAAGTTTCAGCATCCCCTGAAAAAGCCAGCTGGGAAAAATTAGGGTACATTGACAATCCCAATGCAATAACTGAGGAAACCAGTCTTGATGTTTTTCTTTCTGAGATTGCAAATCCTGCCTGAAGGCCTGCACCAAATGCAATGTCCTGCATAGGATGGTCAATATTGAATCCTCCAATATAATCTATAACCCCTGCTATCCCTAAATTCAAACTTAAATCTACAAAATCATAAAGCCTGTCTTTCAAATATTTTCCAATTTTATTTTCCCTGATCATATATTTGATAATTAAAAATATATTTATTAATTTAATTATAACAGAAAAGAATCCTTCCGAAACATATTTAATCGCTTTCTATGATAAAGATTTATGGCACTTGATTTGTGAAGAAAATTCCTTAGGAAAAAATTCTTCTATGGTTTCTCTTGGAGAAAATTCTTCCTTAATCTCCAGTACTTCACGATCTGGAAAACCTTTTCTATAGGATCTAACAGGTTTCCTAAGAATGTCACTTAATTCCTGTGGTCTTACACAATGATGAGAAGGGGTTTCTGCATAACTTACCTTATATATTCTATCTAATTCTCCATTGGTAAAGATTTCTCTAATATTATACACAAGACGAATATCTTTATCAAAATCACAAATTATTTCATCTCCTAAATCACCTCCGGTATCCAGTATTCCAACATATTCCAATTTTTTGACCTGCTTAAAAAATTGTTTTCTTTTTTGTTTGTCCATTTTATAATAATAATCTGAAGAGAATATTTATAAATCTTTCTATTATTACCACTTTTAAGTTAATAACCTTAAAATAGATGGCTTCGCCGAAACATATTTAATCGCTTTCTATGATAAAGATTTATGGCACTTGATTTTGAAAAGGAAAGGCTTGTTGCAGAACTGAAAAAACGAAAGCCGAAAAAAGTCCTGATCCAGCTTGCAGAAGGCATAAAGCAAAATGCTCCCGAGATTTCAGAGATTATTAAGAGGCTTGGAATTGAAGGCATTTTTTCAGGCCAAACATGCTGGGGCGGCTGTTCTGTTGCTGTTTGTGAAGCAAAAGAACTTGGAGTTGATTTGATTGTTCATATAGGGCATGCTGAATTTATGAAAACAGATTTTCCTGTTCTGTACATTGAAGTCAGGGATATCCTTGACTTAAAACCGCTTCTTGAAAAATCCCTGAATCTTCTTGAAAAACACAAAATAATAGGATTAAGCTATTCAATCCAGCACAGGCATGATATTGAGAATATAATAAAATTCTATGAGAAAAAAGGTAAAAAAGTAATTCTTTCAAAAAAATCAGGCAATGCTGCATATGAAGGCCATGTTCTGGGATGCCAGTATGCAGGGCTTAAGGCAATCCAGAACAAAGTTGATGCTTTTGTAATTATGGGAAACCGGTTTCATTCAATGGGCGCTGCTCTTGCTGTCAAAAAGCCGGTGATTCTTGTTGATGTTTACAATCACAATGTTAAAACAATGGAAGGACTCCGCGACAAAATCCTCAAGCAAAGACTTTTTTCAATTGAGAAATTCAAAGAGGCAAAAAAAATCGGAGTAATTGTCGGAACAAAAATCGGACAGAAATTCGGCTCTCCTGAAGCTATTCTTGAAAAACTAAAGAAAAATGAAAAAGAAGCAATAATCATAACAATGGATGAAATAACTCCTGAAAAACTCATGAACTTTTACAGCATTGATGCTTTTGTGGAGCTTGCATGCCCGAGAATTGCTCTTGATGATTTTGCAAAATATGAAAAGCCTATTCTGACAATGCGTGAAGCACTGGTAGCACTCGGAGAAAAATCCTGGGATGAAATCCTTGATCAGGGGATAATTTAAAATGAAAAAAACCAAAAAATATTGGTCAGCAGGGGTAACACAAAAAAGTAATGCTTTGGATTTAGAAAAAGGAATATTTTCCTGGAAAAATCCTGAAAGAATCGCAAAGTCATTAAAAAAATCTGCAGAAGAGAGCACACGCAGAAAAGCAAAGCCTTTTCAATCAGCAATGTCCATGCTTAATTTTTATATTAACAGGGCTGGCAAAAATCTGCCGGCAGGCCAAAAGAAAATTCTCGAACAGACAAAAATTGAATTAAGAAAATTGTATAAAAGAACAAATCAAAAAGTATAAAAAGCTATTTTTGTGAATAATAAAATGCCCGAAGAAAAATCAATAAAAATAAAAAAAGGTGATTTGTGGAAATATGCAACATTTGCTCTCCTTGCAGTTGCGGTAATTCTCGGAGTGATGTTTTTCAAAGGGAACTGCACAGGACAGGCTATCTCTGAAGATGAGGCTGCAGAAGGTTTAATTAACTTTTTGGCTTCTATCGGTTATAATGGCTTTGAAATTTTGAATATTGAAGACCTTGGTACAATATATAAAGTTAATACAGATTATCAGGGAGGTGAAGTTCCTTTTTACATAACAAAGAACGGGTATTATATCGGTAATTCACTTATTTCAATTATCCCTGAAGACACTGGTCTTCCCTCTTCAACAGGCATTCCAAAATCAGATAAGCCTGTTGTGGAACTTTTTGTTATGAGCTATTGTCCTTACGGAACCCAGGCAGAAAAGGGAATTATCCCTGTTGCAGAACTTCTTGGAGATAAAATTGATTTCAGAATAAGGTATGTTTATTATGTAATGCACGGAGAAAAAGAAGTTACTGAAAATTTAAGGGAATACTGCATTCAGGAAAATGAACCGGAAAAATTCCTGGATTACATGACCTGTTTCCTTGAGGGAAACGGGATTGAATCCGATGGTTATATTACAGAAGGAAATGATGTAAATACATGTCTGGTTCAGGCAGGAATCAATACAATTTCTCTGGAGACTTGTATAACTAAGACAGATAATGAGTTCGCTATAACAGAAAATCTGGAAGATGAATCCAAGTGGCTTAGCGGTTATTATCCGAGATTTAATGTTGATTTGAAACTGAATGAAGAATACGGAATTTCAGGAAGCCCTACTCTTGTGATTAACGGAGAACAGGTTTCAAGTTCACGAGACCCTGCAAGTTATCTTGATGCTGTTTGCCAGGCATTCACAAATGCTCCTGAAGAATGCTCAGAAGTTTTGTCTTCACAAACTCCCAGTGTTTATTTTGGCTGGGAAGGAACCGGCTCAAGTTCTGCCGGACAGTGCTAGAAATATTTATCTGTGTTTTTTATAATTCTTGCTGATAATTATTGCAGCAATAAGGGCAAGAACAATAAAGATTATCCAAAATTCAGATTTTTCTTTTAATTTTTCCTCTTCTGTTTCAGGAAGTTCTTCTCCCCCGCCAGGCCCCTCATGTATAAACCTCAAAAACAAATCAATCTCATAATAATTTTTTATATTTTTCAAGAAAACTTTTAAGTCATAATACCCGTCATTATTTAGGTTGAATTTTTTAGTCTCATTAACGCCTAAATTGAAGATCTCCGAACCCGAGCTACTTGACATGTTCATTACTGCGGTCTGGTTATTTATTTCTTCTAAGGCTATTGTGTAAGTTTTGTTCTCAAACTTAAATTGTATTTTCCATTTTTCGCGCAGAGATCTATCATATCCTCTCTCAAGTTGTTCTTGGGTTGGTTTGAAAATCGGATAGCCGCTCCCACTGGTTCCTGTGTCTGTGTCAGAAGTTCCTCCTCCGGTGCTGGTATCAATTGTGAAAGTTATATTTTCTGTGTTATTTATATTATTTGAAGTGTCATTGCACCAGAACCTGGCAGTGTAAGTTCCGTCAGCTATGCTTGAATTAGTGTAGTTTGCTCCTGTATTGCTTGCATTTATTGTCATGGTGTAATTAGTTGCCCAACCATCTATAGTGAACTTACAATAACTCAGACTCTCATCTGCTGAGATGTTGAAATCAATGCTTGAGGTCGTGTAGGTCGTGTTTTCCGGCGAAAGGATTGTAATCTGAGGCGCGGTTGAGTCTGTTTCTACTCCACTATCTGCTCCCACAATCATATTATTAACATAAACCTTGTCGTCGTAGCCGCCGTAAGCAATCCAGTTGTTATCCTGTGAGAAAGCTACTGAAGAAACTCCCTCTGCTGCCGCCTCGGTCAAAGTGGTGTTTAAACTCCAGTCAGACACATTGTTAATATATACCTGATTAGCGAGAGTGTAACTTCCATAAGCAATCCAGTTGTTATCCTGTGAGAAGGCAACCGAGGTGATTATGTCCCACACACTTGCATCGGTCAAAGTGGTGTTTAAACCCCAGTCAGCAATATTGTGAACAAAAACAACAGAAGAGAAATCACCATTATAACCTGTATAGGCAATTAGATTGTTGTCGGGGGAGAAAGCGACTGAATCAATAGAATCCCAAGACTCAGTCAGCGTAGTGTTTAAACTCCAGTCAGCAATATTGTGAACGTAAACTACTCCATCAAAGCTTCCGTAAGCGATTAGATTATTGTCGGGTGAGAAAGCGACTGAATTGACATCGTCTGTTGCCTCGGTCAAAGTGGTGTTTAAACTCCAGTCAGCAATATTGTGAACATAAACCTTGTCATCATAGCCGCCGTAAGCAATTAAATTATTGTCTGATGAGAAAGCGACTGAAAGAATATCTTGTGTTGCATTTGGCAGAGTAGTCTCCAACTCCCAGTCAGTTATGTTATGAATATAAACATTATAAAGACTGTTATCATAATCATAGCCGCCGTAAGCAATCCAGCTGTTGTCCGGTGAAAAAACAACTGAGTAAATCTCTGCATCTGATTCACTTAATGTAGCTTCATGAACCCAATAAGGAACATTATGCACATAGACTTTATAGTCAGAACTTCCGTAAGCAATCCAATTGCTATCATTAGAGAAAGCGACTGAATTGACGTCGTCTGTTGCTTCGGTTAAATTAGTTTCTGAATTCCAGTCTATCTCTGCTGAACCCTCAACAGAAAGTGTAAGGGTTTCTGTCTCTGAAGAGGTCATTTCAAGAGTATAACTTTCAGAATCGCTTTCCACCAAATCATTAGAAGAATTGTACCAATTGAATCTGTAATCCTCATTCTCTAAAGTCACATTAACTGTATGGTCATAAGTATTTTCTATGGTGCAGGTCATGTTATTATCTACGAGAGCTGAGCAGTTTGCCTTAACATACTGCCAGTCAGTCAGACAATCAGAGCAAAAGCTTTGTCCTGAAGAATTGTATCCTAAATAACTCCAGTCACCTGTTCCATCACCAAAGTCAAAAGCATAAACATTGTAATCGTCGGTTGCGAAATAACCTGAACCTTGTGAAATAGAAGGAGCAGAAAGCACCCCGGCACCAACCTCATAATTCCAGATAAGAGAGCAGTCTGTAGTGTTTATAAGAGAGATGGAATTAGAAGGGCTTACGCTTCCAAAAAAAGCAAGCCCGGGAACAATAGAAGGTCCCTGATAAACTGCATTTCCAGTGTCATAGCTTGAGCAGTTTGTAGTTCCGTCATCCAGATTTAAAGAATAAACCTTATTATTTGTCCCCCCTACCCAGAGTCTGTTGTCATATATCGCCATCTGTGATAAAAATCCTCCGATGTCTGTCCGGTTCCAAATTAATTCTCCTGTGCTAAAATTAAACGCTCCAATCATATAAGGAGAAAAAGCGCTTGCCATATAGATGATTGAATCTTTAATAGAGGGTTGCATATCCCAGGCACTGCCAAACCCTGTGTTATTCCAGATATGTGTTCCTGTTGTAGCGTTCAGTTGGAGAAAATGAGGAATAGTAGAATTCCCGCCATAAGCTCCAAATGTCAAAGTATCTTCCCAATAAAGCGGAGTAGAGGTTATCCCGTTTGACCCAGAGACATTATAGGTCCAGTTTACTGTGCAGTCATTTTTGTTGTATGCATAAACCATGCCATCAAGACAACCATCAAAAATTAAGTCATCACTCTGAGCCATGCTCTGCGCTGTTCCGTCAGAACACGTATGATTTTGACACATGATTGAGCCGTTTGTCTTACTGATTTTATAAATTCCGTTTGCATCCCCGCTGTAATAAGTATTAATATAAAGATAATTCCCCTGGTTATCTATCAAAGGAGTTCCGTCGGAATTGTTGATGTAAGTTGTCCATATTAAATTTCCGTTAGTGGCGTTAAAAGCAGTAATGTTTTTTGTTCCCTGATTATAGAGTCCTTTCCCGACCACATATCCTGTTCCGTTTTCCACAACAACAGAGCCGAACTCGTCAAATGTTCCTGTATATTCTTCTTTCCATAATAATTCATGTCCGTAAGAGGTCTCTGTCTCGCTTACAGTTACTTCAACCCCTTCTGAAGCAGAGCATGTTCCTGAAAGACTCAATGTGAAAAAGATAAAGAAGAGAAAAGTCATCAAGAATAAAATTTTCTTAAATTTTTTATCAGATTGAATTTTCATTTCTCCCTCTTTTTTCATCATATCAAAATAAATTCTATTTATATTTCTTATTGTTTCTAATTGTTAAATAATTTTGCAGGATTTATAACAAAAAGATATATTCTTTGTATAATAACAATGCTTATAAAATAAGATGTAATTCAAGAATAGTAAAAAATGAAGAACAGATATAAAAAACCAGAAATAAAAGGCAACCACGAACTTTTGCACGACGCTGTTAGAGATGTGGAAGAAAAAATTCATAAGTTAAATGAAAAAGAATGGCAAAAGTTTAAGGAGAGTTTGAGAGAGAATTTCCTGATGGTTCTTGGACTTCAGGAAATGATGCAAAATATGCTGATTCAAACTAATGAGAAGAAAAGATATTAGTTAAATAAAAATTATAATAATACTTATAAACATTCAAAATAATTTATTCAAATGGATTTAGAAAAAAAAGCTGCTGAGAATAGGCCTGGTTTTTTTAAGAGAATCGTGAAAAGAGCTGCGAAAAGAGCTATTCCTTATATTTTTTCTGCTGGTTTAGTAATTTCTCCAATAATTGGCTGTAAGGAATCTCCTGGACCAATTTCTGTTGAAAGCACTATAAGGCCATCAACTGTTCAAAGCGGCGGCAATGTTTACTGGGACATTGAAGTCACAAATCATGGCGGCAAAGTTACAATTGATAAAGTTTTTGCGCAGGAAAGAGTTATTGGTGGCTGGGGAGCTGGAATGCCTGGTTCTGAAGCTTCAATGAACATACCAATAACAGATAATGAAATTGATGCTCACAGCACAGAAACAGTTTTCAGCATTTCCACACCTGTTTACAATATTCCTCCTTATGGAACTCCTTCACATATGTATAATCTTACAATTGAAAATACTGTAACAGTTGAATCAGATGGCGGCGATGATTCAGATGCCTGCACCTATACCATACTTCCTTCTTACATTTACAGTTCCTCAAGCAGCAATCAGGCTGAAGTAAAAAAAGAATCAGCAAGAGCAGAAGGAATTATCAGGATATTATCTGAAAAGTAAAAAATAATCCTGAATTCTATTTTTGTAGGATAACAATTTTTATAAAGTCTGGTTTCTTAAATAAAGCATGGGAATCAACAGGATTTTCCAGCAGAATAATTCTTTTATATTTTTAATAAAATTGCAGGGCTTATTGCCAGGAATGTAATAAAAAGAAAAAATGAAAAAGAAATACAAAAAAACCGGCGGGGAAAGAGGCAATTCTGAAGTTTTGCATAATGCCATTAAGAACGTAGAAGGAAAAATTCATAAGTTGAGCGAGGAGGAATGGCGGGAATTTAAGGAAAGTTTTAGGGAAAAT
>CAYOAO010000004.1:0-12427 GCA_964402075.1 Candidatus Woesearchaeota archaeon | reverse complement strand
TTATTTCCCCGTAAGCAACAAGGTTTCTTACTTTTTTTATCATTCCAAGATTTTCTTTTGTAGGATTCACAACCACGCACGCATATTTTCTTCTAAGCCTTAACCTGCTAAGCGTCTCTTTCATTTTTCTATCAATTCCAACCTGTCCCCTAATCCTGATTATTGCTATCATTTTTTATTTTGTTTTTTTAAGTGCATTAAAGCATGCTTTTACAAGATTGAATGTTGTCTGTCTTTTTCCTGTAGACCTGCTGTAAACATCTTTTATTCCTGCAAGTTTCAGGATTTTCTTCAGCTCATTCCCTACAACAAGTCCTGTTCCCTGAGGCGCAGGTATAAGAGTGACTTTTACACTTCCTTCTTTGCCGGTTACTTTGAGAGGAACAGTGTGGGATTCTCCGCATGTGCAGTCAAAACTTGAACAGGCTCTTTTTATCTTAATTATATTTATCTTTGATTTTCTTATTGCTTTGTCTCTTGCAGGAAGAGTTTCTTTTGCTTTTCCTATTCCTATGCCAATATGGCCATTTTCATCTCCTGTAACAGCCATTGAAGAAAAAACAGGAATATTTCCCTCTTTTGTTTTTTTCTGCGTCTGGCGCCATGCTCTCCTTTTTCCGCCGCCAAATTTTCCTTTTGCCTGCCCTATAAGAATAAGATCTGTTTTCAAATCAAGAAGTGCATCAACAATCTGCTCTTCCATGATTTTTTTATTATTGTCAAGAATTTCATCAATATTCTTAATTTTGCCATCTTTAACCTCCTGCCCAAGTTTTGTCCTTGGTTCCCATCCAATAAGCCCCTCTTTTCCCCTCTCAATTAATTCTTTTTCTCTAATTTCTTTCTCAGCTTCTGCCTCTGCCTTTTCAGCCAATTCTTTCTCAACAGAATCTCTTTCAGCTTTTTTCTTAGAATTTTCAGTTTCCTTTTCTTCTTCTAATAACTCTTCAGTTATTTTCTCAGTATCTTTTGCCTTTTCTTCAGCATCTTTTTCTGAAAGAGTTTTATGTGCAGCTGCGGTTTTTTTTAATGCCTCAAATTCCTGATTTTTTTCTTTTGTCATTTTATTTCTTTTCTATATTTGATTTAATTTTTTCAAAATTGACTGAAAAATCTTTTTTCAGATGTTTTCCTTTTATTCTGTTTTCTTCAGGGAAAAATCCTTCTTTGCATTTAATATTGATTCCAGCGTCTTTCAGCCCTTTCAAAAAAGCAAAAAATCTGCTTTTATGGATTTTTCTTGCAAGCCCTATATCAACTACAATATCTTGTTTTTTTGCTTTTGATTCTTTCTGCAAGTTTTTTTTCAGGATTTTTTTTCCAAACAGAAAACCTGTAAGGTATGATGCAGGCAAAGACTTTAGGCTTCCTTCAAGTTCTTTTGGCCAGCCATACTCAAGCAAAGATCTGGAATTTATCCCGCATTCAATTCTGTCCTGTGCTTCTTTAGTTGTTACATACTGTGAAATAATGCATTTATTTGTTCTTCTGAATACTATTCTCGGAGAACTGCTTTTGAGAAGGTTCATTCTTTTCTTGTAATCTGTTCTGTTTTCTCTTCTGCGCTTTTTCTGTTTTCTCATTTTTTCTTGTAATTTTTATTTAATTGAATAATGATATGTCCAAGGGCAATAATTTGATTCTCGGCTATACTTCTTTTCTCTTTTTTTAACTACTGCTTTTCTGGTTAAGATTCCTTTTTCTTTCATCTCTTTAAGATATCTTGAAGTTGTATCATAACTTAATCCTATTTGCTCTGAAATTATACCTATTTCTAATCCTTCATCATTTTCTTCAAGAATCTTAATTATTTCACCTTTCTTCTTTCTCATTTTTCTATTCCTCCAACATACTCTTTAAGATGAGCCTTGCTCCTGAAAATTCTGTTTCTTATTTTTTTTCTTAAATCCTCTGCATCTTTATTAGAAATTTTCCCCTGCTTTTTAAGCTCTGAAACATATCCTCTTAATTTCCTTGTAAGAGTTACATACTGCTCTTTTCTTTTTTTTACTCTTTTTCTTACATTTCCCATAGTTCTCCTTTTTTTCTTCCTGGATTTTTTTCTTCCTTTCTTTTCCTTGATTATTATTGCACCGTCTTTATACCGATCTCTTATATCCTGTTTTGTAATTGCATCTTTGATATCTTCAAGCCCTGATTTTAAGAAAACAATTCTTTCTTTTCCGACTCCGAATGTCCTTTCTGCAAGTTTTTTCTTTTTTGCCAGGTTCATTTTTTCTTCTCCTTTTTCTCTGTTTTAGTTATCTTTTTCAGAAATTTCTTAGTATTGATATTTTGAATATGAATGCCTGCCTCTTCAGCTTTTTTTATAATTTCAATTTTTTTCTTTTTTCCAACTTTCCCCAAGACAACGAAATCTTTTTCTGAAGATTTTTTTATTTTATTCAGATCATTGATATTTCTTATTATAAAGATCCCTTCTCCCTTCTTCCCTTCTTTTTTATACCCGATTTTGACCACTGCAGGATATCCTTTTCTTTTTTCCCTCATTTTGTTGTCTCTGCCCCTTGGTTTTCTCCAGACCTGCTTCTTTTTTCTTTTTTTTCCGAGTTTTGAATATCTGCTCCAGATTCTCCTCAAAAATTTTCTTTTAGCCATTTTTAAATCTCCTTTCCTGCTTTATTTATTATATACAAACCATCCTGGAATATTCTGATGTCCTTTCTTTTTGTTCTTGTAAGCTTTTCAAAATTTGCGGCAACCTGTCCTGCAAGTTCCTTATTACAAGAGCTTACTTTTACTGTTTCTTTAGAAATTTCAATATCCGCATCTTTTGGAATTTTCATTTTTCTCGGCTCTTTTTCTCCAAGGAAATTCTTAATTAGGATTTCCCTGTCTTTTAATTCAACTGTTATTGGGAAATGGCTGTAACAAATCTTGAGTTCATACTCAAATTTCTTCTGAACTCCTTTAATCATGTTTTTTATATGTGCAGAGACAGTGTTTATCAGCTTTTTTTCTTTTTTTGTTGCTTTTTGGTGTCCAATAATTATCCGATTATCTTCTTTTTTAAAATCAAGATTTAATCTGTTAAAATTTTTTTCAACATTTCCCTCAGGACCCCTGATTTTTAATACAGTTCCGTCTATTTCTGCCTCAACATTCTCAGGTATTTCTATTTTTTGATAAATTTCTTTATGCATTTTAATATTTAATAAAAGTAGGAGATTAATACCCCCCCAATTCCTTTCTCCCGTGCTTCTTCATGACTTATGAGCCCTTTATTTGTGGAAATAATGACTGTTCCTATTTTTCTGGCAGGAAGATATCTTCTTTCATATTTTTCAATTTCCTCTTTCCCTACTGTAAATCTTGGCTTTACTGCCCTGCATTCAATGAAATCCCCCAGAGTTACTTCAACAGCCTTGCTTTTTGAATCAATCTTATACTTTTTTATAGCCTTTTTATATCTCATAATCTTCAGAATTTCAATTAAGAGATTTGAAATTCTGTTTATTCTTACAGATTCCTTTCCTGCTTTTTTTGCATTTACTATCATATTCAATGCATCAGCAACAATATCCTGTGACATTTTTATTTTATTTTCATTTAATTTTAATTGTATTTTTTAAAGCCAATTTCCTTGGCAACTTCTCTGAAACACTGCCTGCATAAATTTAATCCATATGAACTTATATGCGCTCCAAATCTTCCGCATCTTTCACATTTTTTCTTTGCTATTCCGGTTTTTCTTTCTTTTGGCTTATTGTGCTTAATGAATTTTTCAGCTTTTTCCGGCTTATTCTTAAGCTGCCTTAATATTTTTTTCCAGTTGCTTGCTGTCATTTTATTCTTATTTAACAAACTTTGTGTTAAACTTTTCCTCCATAAATTTAATTATTTCTTCCTTTGAAACTTTTTGCCTGCGAGGGAGTCTTCCTTTTTTTGCTTTTTTCTTTCTTATTCTTTTTCCAGCTCTTTTGAATGTGACTGTAACATCAAATCCGCGGATTCCTATATCCCTTTGATATTCCACGCCGGGAATTTCAATATATTCCTTTACTCCGAAAGAAAATGTGTTTTCACTTATCTGGCTTTTTCTTAGTGTATTATCTTCTGCAGACAGCATTTTCTTTAGAGTTTCCTCTGGATTTTTTCTGATTGTAACCAAAGCACCTACTTCAAGTTTTGGCCTTACCCCCAGAGCAGGAATTCTTTTTCTGGTTTTCATTTTTGCAGGAGTTCTTCCGGTAAGAATTCTCAAAAGTTTAACATCTTTTTCAAGATTTTCCCCGGTTCCGCCTACACTAAGGATTACTTTTTCTATCTTTATCTCTTTCATCGGATTTTTATTTTCTGCATTTGCTTTTTCCGGGTTCATTTTAATTTATTTTATTGCCATTACCTGTTTAATTAAAACATTAATTTTTTTATCTTTGGTTTTTATTTCAACCATTTTCTTTTCCAAATCTATTTTTCTTGCAATCCCTTTTTTGCCTGCGTGCTTTCCCGCAAACACAATGATCTCTGCATTCTCTTTCAAAGGAATGCATTTTTCTATCTTTTTTTTCTCAAGATTAATTAGAGCAGAATCATTTGTATTGCACTTAATGTCTGAAAGAAAGTTTCTTCCGTCACTCATATTTACCTGTATTTTTCCTCTTTTCAGGATTTTTTTATTGATTATTTTTGCCACTTTTTTGTCTGATTCATTATTTTTTATTTCACTCACTGTAATTTTTCCTTTTTCTGTCAGATCAAGAATATAGCTCTTTTTTGCAGGAACAATCTTTATTACATCAAAAAGAAGGACTGTCTCTTTTTCATCCCGCGCAGGCCTGTTATTAAGCCAAATATGCTGGAGATGAATTGCTTTTTTTGCTTCCTTTCTGTTCTGGACTATTTTTAACATATTCCTTAAAATAATCAGTAAGGAGATTCCTCTCTTTAAATCAGACTTTGGTTTAACTACATATTTTGTTCCTTTTCTGTGTATAGGCCAGTTCTTTGGCGCTTTTTGTCTTTTTAGATGCATTATTTTTTATCTCCTTGTTTTTCTTTTGCTTTTTCCTGATTTTTCTCTTTGCTTTCTTTTTTCTTCTCTGTTCTTTTTCCCTCTGTGCCTTTTTTCAAAACTTTATTTCTTTTTTTATCTTCAAGATTTAACTCAATAATCTGAAGATTAGATGCTCTTAAAGGAATATTCACCTTTGAGCCGTCCTGCTTTTTAACCTGAATTCCTTCTATTTCAATTTTCTGTGTTTTTAATTTGATTTTCATTATTTTCCCTTTTTTGCCCCTGAATTTTCCCCGCATGATTTTTACAATGTCTCCTTTTCTTAGAGGAAGAGATCTTTTTCCATATTTCTTTCTAAGCTCTTTTGAAAAATTTGAGCTTATGAATTTTCTTCTTAAGTGAAGCGGAGCATTGAACAGATACTTTCTCTGCTTTTTTGGCTGCCTGCTTGATTTCCATGAAGTGCTGAATTCTTTTTTCATTTTTAATATACCATTGAAGCGATTTTTGCCACGTGCGGCCATCGCTCCATTACCTCCCTTGCCACAGGTCCCTTGATCTGGGTTCCTTTAGGATTTCCTTTTTCATCTTTTAGTATTGCAACAGCATTATCTTCAAAAGCCACTCTTTCTCCGTCTTTTCTTCTGTAGTTTTTTTTCTGCCTCACTATGACTGCATCAAATACTTTTCCTTTCATATCAGGTATTCCTTTTTTTATGCTTACTTTAACCATGTCAGCGACTTTTGCACAACCCTGTCTTCCTTTAGTGCCTTTCCCTCTTTTTACAGAGACAAGCTTTGCTATCTTTCCCCCGCTATTGTCTGCTACTAAAAGAATTGCCCCAAGATTCAGACCAGGTGTTATTTTTGCTGATATTGCTTTCATTTTTCCTTCTCCTCACTTTTTATTTTCTTGATAACAACAAAATGTATTATCTTGCTTAATGGACGGCATTCCTGAACCTGCACAAAATCACCTATATTGATCTCCTTCTCCATGCATCTTGGCAGCCGGGCATGAATTTTTGTCTTTGATTTTTTATATCTTTCATATTTTCTTACATATATCATCCTTTCAAATTCAATTACAAGTCTTCTCATAAACTTTTTTTTCACTTTTCCCTCAAAAATTCTGCCATGAACCTTCAGATTTCCGTGAAAAGGGCAGTCCTTATCATAAGAAAAGCCTGAATCTCCGGCTATGTCTGTCTTTTCTTTCTTATTTTTCTTTTTCTTCTTTTCCATTTTTCTTATTTTTCTCTTTTTTTTGTGTATGCTTTTTTGGTTCTGTCTTTATCAATCTCCTATGGAATCTTCATCAAATCCAAGTTTGACCAGTTCTTCTTTTATCTTTTTCCTGTGGTCTCCCTGAAGTTCTATGGCATTGTCCTTGTAAGTTCCGCCGCAAGCAAGATTATTTTTCAAATCTTTTGCGACTTGCTTGATGTCAATTCCGCTTCCAAGCCCTGTAACAATAGTAACAATCTTTCCGTATCTCTTCCTGTCTGTTTTTATTTTTATTTTCTGCGAACTCTTTTCAATCTGGTCGCATACACATGCCTGTTTTGGCAGGCCGCATTTTGGGCATATTTCCATATTATTTTTTGATTATTATTTTTCTTTTCCTCCTGAATTTGATTTTCTTTTTGATTTCTCAGGATTATTTATTGTGAGAATCCTTGCAATCATTCTTCTTATTTCCTTTATTTTTGAGCTGCCGGTTTTTGCTGTTTTTGCCTTTACAAGCTCCAGCCTCAGCTCTTCAAGCTTTTTCTTCCTTTCTTCTTCACTCATATTCCTTATTTCTTTTGCTTTTAATGCCATTTTATTTTTTACTTAATTTTTTTCTTCCTTTCTTCTGTTTTTTATTTATTTCTGCCTTTCCCCTGTCTGTTTCTTTTTCAATATTCTTCTTTATTTTTTCAAGAAATTCTTCATTAATTTTTATCTGGTCTGTAAGGATGGCTTCAGGAGAAAGTACGCTTACCTTAACACCTACTGTTCCTGGTTTTGTTTGAGCCAAGGCCTGTGCCCTATCAACAACTTTTGCAGGGTCGCCTGTTTTTTTAAGATATCCCTGTGAAAATCTCCATTGTTTTGCTCTGGAACCCGGAAGTTTTCCGCTGAGTCTTATTTCAGCTCCGAGTGCACCTGCCCCCATTATTCTTTGCAATGCTCGGTATGAAATAACCTTAAACTTCAACGGACCAAGTCTTTCAATGCTCAAAGCAATCTCATCAGCCATTAGCTGGGCATCAAATTCAGGAATTTTAATTTCATTTATTTCGATGTAAGGATTTTCAAGACCAAATTTATTTTTTAAAATAGATGTAAGTTCCTCTATCTTTTCCCCTCCTCTTCCAATTACAAGTCCTGGCTTGCTTGTCGAAACAATTATTTTCTCACCTACAGGAGAGTACTCTATTTTGACTCTGCTTACCCTTCCCTTACCCAGGGATTTTCTGATATACTCTCGGATAGAAAATTCATCTTTCTTAAGCCTGACAATTTTCTTTTCTTCCATTTTACTTTTTACTTTTTACTTTTTTATTTTGCTTAGTCCCTGCAATTATCTTAATATGGGTTCTTTTTCTTCTGACCTGGCCAAATTTTCCCCAGGGTCTTGAACCTATATTTGCAATACTTTCGATAATTACAGGATTTTCAATATCATTATACGTGGCATTTGCAGATGCACTTTTCAGGAGTTTTATGAATTTTTCTGCTGCTTTTTTTGGAAATCTTCCGGATGCTATTCCCCTGCCTTTTTTGTGGGGAATCTCTCCCTTCATTGGCACTGCTTTTTTCATAACCATGACCTGCTCCAAATCTGATATTGCATCCTGTATTTTTTTGCCTCTGATAAATTTGCATATAGCTACAGACTGCTTTGTTGATATTGGGATGTCACGTACACTTATAACTGCCCTTGTTTTTCTTTTCCTTTTTTCTGCTCCAGGCTTTTCCTTTTTTGTTGCATTATCATTTTTCTTTTTCTCATTTTTATTATGTTCTTCTTCCTTTTCCAGAGATTTTTCTTCCTTTTTTGATTCCTCTTTCTTTTGGATATCATTCTTTTTCTCTTCTTTCCTCTTCTGATATTTTTTTTCTTCTGCCGTCATTTTATTTTTATTTCTTTGCCTTATGTTTAGTTCCCTTTGTAGCACCAATACCTGTTTTTCCGTGCTTGACTCTGGCTCTTGTTAATGCAAATTCTCCCAGAGCGTGGCCAAGCATTTCTTCTTTTATTTCTGTCAGAACAAAATTTTTTCCATTATGAACATATATTTTCATTCCAACCATTTGCGGAACAATTATAATTTCTCTCTGATGTGTTCTTATTGGTTTATTCCTGTTATTTTTTGTCTTTGCCTGACTGATAAATTTCTCAATTTCATGAAACTGTCTCAGAACACTTCTTCTTTTTCTTGATTTTAGGTATTTTGCAAATTCTCTTACATCAAGTTTCTTCAATTCATCAAAAGTTTTTCCTCTGTATGTGAACTGTTTTCTTTTCATTTCTTCATTATTTTTTTCTGTTTGGAGGTTATCTGATTTCATTTTTTAATTTTATTTCCTTTTGCCTGTCCTTTTTGGCCTTAACAAACCAACTTTTTTTCCTGGCGGAGCATTTCTTTTTGCAACCTTGCTTTTTGGATTTTTCCCACGACCAGAACCAAAAGGATGATCAATAACATTTACTTTAACAGCAGATGTTCTCGGCCATTGTTTTCCTTTGGTTTTTTTAATATAATACTTTTTTCCGGCCTTTACAAGTGGTTTGTTAATTCTTCCAGAGCCTGCAACCACCCCTATTACAGCCCTGCAATTTTGATTAAATGCTTTTTCTTTTTTTGAAGGCATCAAAATATAAACTTCTTCTCCGACAACCCTGCTGACTGCTCCAGAACTCCCGGCACTCCTTATGAAAATTCCTCCGTCTCCCGGCCTTGATTCAATATTATAAATCTGTGTTTTTATTGGAATGTCTTTCAGCTTTAAGATATTTCCCTTTTCAGCTTCTTTGTTCCCAATAATTATCTTTTGTCCCTCAATCATCCCTTTAAATGCAGGAATATAAAAAATTCCTTTTGAATATTTTATCTTGGCTAAGGGAGCACTGTGTCCTCCTGAATTTATTAGCTTTAGCACATTTCCTTCTCCTTCAAAATTTGCAGGAATTTTTAGCTCATGCTTAAAAGCCTTCCTTCTGACCCTGTATGTTCCGCTTCCATGCCCACGTGCCTGTTGTATTATTCTTTTACCCATCAAATTACTCCTGAATTTTTTATTATTCTCTCTTTAATTTCAAAATCTTTATCACCTGGCTCATAAGTTTGATTTAAAGAATTTCCCGGCTCAAATCCGCTGAGATAACCATCTTCTACTATTAAGGTTTTTTCATTCCCCCTCCAATGGCAGATTACAGGATGAGGCTCTCCACCAATATAATCTAAAAATTGATATAATCCGTTCTTTTTTCCGTCATAAACTAAAAATGCTTCTTCAATCTCAAACTTAGCCATGACTACATCTCCAAGTTTTAATTTTCTTATATCTTTCACATTTATTAAATCAATTAATTCTCCCATTTTACATTATCCCTAGTTTAGTTGCAACATCAATCGCTGGAAATTCTTTCTTAAGCCTGACATAAGCATTTTTTTTATTTCCCCTGATTAATGTCCTTATTTTTTCAACTTTGACCTTAAATAAGGATTCAATTTCTTTTTGAATTTCTTCTTTGGTTGCTCTTTTTTCTGTCTGAAATGTCAGGGTATTTTCTGCCTCAATCATTAAGACTGCTTTTTCTGTTGTTATTGGCTTTATTTGAAGGTTCATTTTTTTAAATACCTCGGAACTTTAAATTTAGAATATTCTGAAAAAAGATTTTTTCCGAAAACTAATCTTGAAAAACATTCTGCTTCTAATTTGCAATCTTCTAATGCATTATGCTCTTTTCCTTTTTCTGTTATTTTCCCATTTATTTCTTGTTTTCTTTCATCAGGAATTCCGCAGAATTCTAAGACTTTTTTTAAATTCATATCACTATTTCCATTTTCTTTTAATAAATATTTTCCATTTATCTCTTTATATTTTTCTTGAGCAACAGTATGCAAATCAATTGCTCTTTGCCCCATTACTTCTCTAAATTTATCATTTATTCCATACTTTAGACATTTGTTCTGGATAAAAGAAATATCCCAGCCAACATTATGCCCAAAACTTATCTTTTCATTACAGGTTTTTCTCCAATCTAAAAATTTTAATATCAATTTTTTTTGTGATTGCTTATTCGTATCAAGTAATTCTTCCTTTGTTTTACCAGTTATTTTTAAAGCATCTTCTGTTATAAGGTCCTCTTCATCTATTCTTGCCTCTTCAAGAAATTGATTATTCGGATTTTCAAATTCAAAAGCTCCAATTTGCCAAATCCCACATTTTCCCGTATTCAATCCGCTTGATTCAAGATCTAATACTATCATTTTAATTTTTCTTCCAGTTCTTTAATTGCATTTTCAGTATAAATAACAAGCCTGCCAAGACCTCCTTTTGCAAGATTGTCAATATTTAGATTACTGATTTTTTTTATCTCAAAATTCTTTGTTTTAATCTTCTCATTGCTTCCTGTAACAATCAAAAGTCCTGCATTGGTTTTATGTCTTCTTCCCCTGAATTTACCTTTTCCACTTCTTGTTTTTTTCTTTTTTGATAAAATTTCAAAAAGATTTTTCCCGAGAATTTTCTTTAAGCCTGATTCCAATTCTTTGGTTGATTTTATTGAAGCCAGTTTGGATTCAACAACTATAGGGAGTTCTGGAATTTCTTTTTCTTTTAATAATTCTTTTAGATTCTTGTATTTTGAAATAAGATGTTCTTTACTTGCTGTTGCACTGAATGCAGATGCTAAAGCAATTTGTATTTCCTTTTTATTTATCTTTTTTGTATTTATCATAAATAAGGATTTAGGAGGGTGTGCTCTTCTTCCCCCCCTTACAGAGGGAACCTCTGCACCAGCCCAGTTAAATGAAGAACCTTTTTGTGAAAATATCTTTCTTGGAACTCTTGACATTCCCCTTCCATAGCCGCTTCTCCAGACATGCCTTCTGTGAACTATTTTTCCTGCAGCAGAATGCTGTCTTCCTGCAACCGGCGAAGGCCCGTATGCCTGTTTTGTTTTTTTTGCTTCAAGAACTTTTGCAACAATGTCTTCCCTTATTTTTTCAGAAAAGATTTTAGGAAGCTCTATTTCACCTGTCTTCTTTCCTTCTGTGTTAATTATTTTGGCTTTCATTTTAGAATCCCCCCTCTTATTAATAATTCATCAAGAAGCCTATAAAGCTCATCCTGAGGAAAATAAACTCTTGCTTCAGGTTGTTTTTTGAGTAAAAGCCTTCCTTTCTGGTAATATATTCCTGATTTATTTATTTGCATATATTTTATGGATTTCCCCCCACCTCTTACACAAAAACTAATGTTTTCATCATTATTTGATAAACAAAGGGCAGGAATTCCTTTTTTTCCCGTAATAACTTTAAAGATATCTCTGGCACTGATATTTTTTATATTTTCAATATCTTCTAATCTTATTATTCTATTATTCATCTTAATTCAATAAATTCATAGGATTTTTTTGCCTGTTTTTTAGTTTTTCTTAAAGGAAATGTAATCATAAGCTGCCTTTTTGAAGGGCCATGCACAGAACCATAAACAATAATAAAGTCTGTTTTTATGTTTCCGTAATTTGGTCTGTTTTTCAGGCTGTTTTTTGCCCCTGAATTTTTCCATTCCTCTGCTTTCCCTATTTCAATTATTTTTTTATTATAATCTGCTCTGGTAAACATTCCAAGCTGGCCAGCCATCGGAGTTCTGAAAGTAACTCTTGCAGGATGCCAGGGGGCTATAGAACCCGGTCTTCTTACTCCTTTTTCAGATTTATATGGTTTTAATGTTATCCCAAATCTTTTTACAGGTCCCTGAAATCCCTTGCCTTTTGTCAGCCCCCGGAAATCAATTAAATCATCTTTTTTGAAAATGTCTCTGGCAGAAATTTCTTTCCCCATATTCTCCTTGACAAAATTAAGTTTTTCTTCAGGACTTCCAAACAGACCAATTTCACTTATGTCAGGGGTTTTTTTTATGCCTGTCTTTCTCACAACAGAATAACACACAACTTTTATATCATCAAAATCCCCTATTTTAACCTCATCAATTTTTCCGCTCTTCTTTTTTGGCAGTTTTATTTTTCTTTTTAATTCTTTATCAGGATTTCCTGAAAGAATTTCCCTGATAATTTTTTTGTTTTTATAGAATCTTACAGAAAAAATCTTTAATGGGGGGCATTCAATAATTGTCACAGGAAAAGAAATTTTTTTCCCTTTTGTCATAGAATTAGGGGTGTTGTCTTTTACATAAGCTGAAGCCATCCCAACCTTATAACAAATAAAT
>CAYOAO010000003.1:4349-12518 GCA_964402075.1 Candidatus Woesearchaeota archaeon | reverse complement strand
TTTATATTTATGATGTTGAGGCATATGACCCTGAAGGAGATACTTTAACTTATTCACTTACTCAGGGGCCTACATGGCTTTCAATTGATGAGGGTACAGGATTGATTTCAGGAACAGCTCCTGAAGTTGGTGCAGATACTGGCTTGGATATTATTGTAAGGGTTTCAGACGGAGGAGGTGCATTTGCAATGCAATTCTATATCCTGACAGTTAATGATATTTCAGGGCAGGAGGAGTCAGGAAAAAGAGCAATAGGAGGAGGGGCAGGAGCAAGAGAAATTCCTGAGGATGAATTTTATCAATCATTATACCTTGGTCAGTTTGAAAAAGTTTTTGGAATTGAAATAGAAGAAGATATTCAGACAAAAAAAGAATCAGGGATTATTATTGAAAGATTATTAATCTGGCTGATCCTGTCAATTCTGATGATATCTGCTGTAATCACAACAGTTCATCTAATAAGAAAAATAAAACAATAAAAAAGGATTAATTTTTTTAAGATAATTTTCCTGGCATTTTAATGGACAGGGAAAAAAGAGAAAATATCATTCTTCTTGTTTTTCTTTTATTAGTTTTTTTTGCGGTAAACTATGGTTTTCTGGACAGGGCTGTTGAAAATCTTTTGCTTGACTATGAGACTGCGATTGTTGAAAGAGTTATTGACGGAGATACTGTTGTTATTGATTCAGGGGAAAGTGTGAGACTGCTTGGAATTAATGCTCCTGAGAGGGGCGAGAATTATTTTGATGAAGCAGCAGAATTTCTGGAAGATATGATTTTAAATAAGACTGTGGGGCTTGAATATTCTGTAACAAAATATGATAAATACGGGAGGCTGCTTGCATATTTGAATTCTGATGGAAAAAATGTAAATATTGAAATTATAAGAAACGGATTTGCAAATGTTTACATACTTGATGACAGGAAAAACGAGGGAATCCTGAGAAATGCCTGGGAAGAATGCATTGAAAAGAATACAGGAATCTGTGAAAAGTCAGTTAATAAATGTGCCAATTGCATTGAATTAAAAAAATTAGATTATAAAAATCAGGAAGCGATATTTTATAATAAATGCTCTTTTGATTGTAATCTTGATGGCTGGAAAATTAAGGATGAAGGAAGGAAAAAATATGTTTTTCAGGATTTTCAGCTTGGACCAGGCAGACAGATTAGTTTAATTGCAGAGGATGGAACTGATACAGATTCAGAATTATACTGGGCAGGTGAAGATTATGTCTGGACCAGCACAGGAGATACTTTATTCTTAAGGGACAAAGAGGGAAAACTGGTTTTGTGGCGAAGCTACTGACGAGACAAATTTAAGGTTATTAACAACGAGGTAGTGGTTGAGTAGAGAATTACTGAAATTCAAAATTCATAAACCTTAAAAACCAATATATCTCTTAGTCTATTGTAGACTAGGTCGGCGGGCCAGCCCCCCGCTGCTTGCAAACGGGCTTTATGGCAGACTGCAAGGAAGGGCGTGATGGATGAATCAAAAAGTCTTTATCTGGACGTTGACGTTTTGTCCGCTTCGATCTTGCAGGTGCGAAACGGGTCAGGCCTTGATCGGAGCAGCCCTAAACATCTGTTAAGGTGCTTGGCGGGTCGCAAAACCGAGGAAGGATGAAGGTAGCTTTTTGATGATTCTTAAGCAAACTTCCGGGTCTACACTTAATTCGGAAGATTATTTTGCCCAACCAGTTCCTTTTAGATAAGACATGTATTCTTCTATAAATTCTATTATTTGCATCTTGTATTTGGGATTTAAAGAAATTCCAGTGAATTTTGGTTTTTTATGGGAAATTAACCACCCTTTTTTGATAAGTTCATCAATGAGATTATCTAAATCTCGAAACCTCTTAAAATGTTCTAACCTGTCATACTTATTTCCCCAATTGTTTTTTCTTACTAATTTAAACATCATTTGTGCTTTTTCTAAATCAGTCGACATTATTAATTTATTAAAAATATTTTGTTTTTAAATGTTGCTATTAATGAAAGATTTTTTGCAAAATAGAAACATTTATAAATTACAAATCGGTAACATAAGTATACCCTTAGGGTATGCTCATAACCCATAATGGTTATTAGTCATTAGACAGAAAATGAAAAGAAAAGAAAATAAATCAATATTTTTGGAACATTTTGGGGATACCCCCCAGCTTAGAGTTATAGATTTTTTAATAGATAATCATTTTTTTGATTATCCTATGACAGAAATAGCTAAAGGAAGTAATGTTAGTTACAATTCTCTAAAAGCCTTTTTTAAAAATTTTATAGAATCCGGAATTATTATTCGAACCAGGAAAGTAGGAAAATCTGATTATTATAAATTAAATACTGAAAATTCTTTTGTTAAAAATCTTATAAGACTTGACTGGCAGTTGGTGAAGTCTGTCTCAGGATTAAAAAAAAGCAAAACTATTCCTGCTTAAACACTAACTTAATAAACTATTTTTCTCTATTTATTTTATGGTAAAAAGAGGAGATAAAACCGGGCAGTTTTATCTTATCGGAGGGATAATGATTGCTGTAGTGATTATAGGTGTTGCTGTTGTCTCAAATTATATGAGGAAAGAGGCAGGCATTGATATCTCTGATTTAAAAGATGAAATAAAAATAGAAAGTTCATATGTCATGGATTATGCCCTGATCAACGGATTGTCATTTGATGATGTTTTAAAAGATTTTACAGATGAATATAGGGATTATTTCAGGAGAGAAAAAAGCAATTATTTTATTTTTGGGGACAGGGATGAAATGACTGTTGCAGGATACCAGACAGAAGACTACTCTGTTTCCTTAAATGAAGAATCAGTGACCGATTCAAAGGGAGATTTTGAAGAAAGCATCAATCCCGGAGGAGCAGAAAATATAATTCTTGAAATTGATGATAACTCATACATCTTTCCGATATCTCAGGGGAAGAATTTTTATTTTGTTGTCTCCCAGTCAGCGGGAAATGAGGAACACATAATCACAGGATAAAAGTGAATTATAAAAAGCCAATTTGCTTAATAAAAAAATGAGATTAAATCCGAAAAAAGGGGGAAAGGGCAAAAAAGGAATCAGCCCGTTGATAGGTTATGTTCTTCTTGTTGTCTTTGCAGTTGTAATAAGCTCTATTGTTTTTCAGTGGCTGAGAACATATGTTCCTGCAGAGGCAATGGAATGCCCTGACGGTGTTTCTCTTTTTCTGAATGATGCAACATTTGATGATGGAGAGCTTGACCTTACAATGACAAACAACGGAAGATTCAGCATTGATGGTTATTTTATAAACATAAAAAATGATTCTGAGCAGGATCTGGCTGTTATAGGTATCAGTGAATTTTTAACAGACAGCGCTCCTGATCCTGCAGTGGGAATTTCAGGCTATGTTTTGTTTGAGGGGGATGAAAACTCATTTGAACCGCAGGATCAGGCAGTTCATATTTTTGACCTCCCAGAGGAATATGGAGAGCCTTACTCTGTTTCAATAACTCCTATAAGGCGCCAGGAACACAGGGAGAGGGAGAGACTTGTAAGCTGCGGAAATGCAAGAGTTGAGGAAATAATCGGCGAGGCAGGCACAGGAGAGGAAGAACCTGATTATTCTTGGGACATTTCATATGCCTCTTATGATAGTATCTTCCTCTCAACTCAGGACAGTAGCCCAAGAGGTCTATTCTTCAAATCAGACGGAACCAAAATATATGAAATCGGAGCAGGAAGTGACAGAATTTACCAGTATACCTGCACAACTGCATGGGATCTATCTTCCTGTTCTTATGATTCTGTTTATATCTCAACACAAGACAATTATCCAACAGGCCTGTCTTGGAAGTCAGATGGAACAAAATTGTATGAGATAGGGTACACTGGAGATAAATTTTATCAATACTCCTGTAATAGTGCTTGGGATTTATCTTCATGTAATTATGATTCTGTTTATATCTCAACTCAAGATGGTACTTCTGGTGGTTTATTCTTCAAATCAGACGGAACAAAATTGTATGAGATTGGTTATAACAACAAAAAAATTTGGCAGTATAATTGTGGTACTGCTTGGGACCTATCTTCATGCTCTTATAGTAGTGTATCTATTTCCACCCAAGATATTGATCCAGAAGGCTTGTTCTTTAGCTCAGATGGTTCAAAATTGTATGAATCAGGAAAATCCGGAAATAAATTTTACCAATACAACTGTTCAACCCCCTGGAGCTTAAGCTCTTGTTCTTATGATTCTGTTTATATCTCAACTCAGGATAATAGTCCTTCAGATTTATTCTTTAAATCAAACGGCTTAAAATTATACGAAATAGGGTATAGCGGAGATAAAATCTATCAATACTCTTTATCTGACTAATTTAAATTTATTAAATAAATTAAATTTATAAACTTCAAATTCGTCTGATAAAAATGCTGGAAAGTCAAAGACATAAAAACAAAAAAGGGGTTTCGCCGGTTATTGCAACAGTTCTTCTGATTGCACTGGTTGTAATTATAGCTTTGATTGTTTTTCTCTGGTTCAGGAGCATTACACAGGAAGCAATAGTCAAGTTCGGAGACCAGAATGTAGAGCTTGTCTGCGAAGATGTCCAGTTTATAGCCACATATAATTCAGGAACAGGCACCCTTTCTGTTTCAAATACAGGAAATGTCCCTATTTACAGTATGAATATTAAAATATCTGAAACAGGAGAATACAAAACAGAAGACATAAGTGAAATGGACATTGGCTGGCCAACAATCGGATTAAGGCAGGGAGGAAGTTTCTCAGGAACATTAGATACAGATAGCCCAATCCAAATTACATTAATACCTATCCTTTTGGGAACCACTAAACAAGGAACAGAAGAGAGCCATGTTTGCGCTGACAGATATGGATATGACTTATTATAATCTTTGATTAAAATGCATGCAACAAAAAACAAAATTAATTTTTTTGGAAATTTTAATAAAAAAGGGGTTTCAGCAATAATTGCAACAGTTATTTTAATAGCGCTTGCAGTTGCTGCCATAGCAATTATATGGGTTTTTGTTAAGGGAATGGTTGAAGGCGAACTTGATGAAGCAGGGGCGTGCTTTGAAGTTTATGACAAGGTGACTCTTAATGATCAGTTCACATGTTATGGGGAAGAGGAGATTCTCTTTTCCATAAGCATTGGTGATATTGAGGTTGATGAGATTCTTGTGGGAATTTCAGCAGAAGGAACCAGCAAAAGTTTCAGAATCACAGAAGGAGCTGAAATTGATAATTTAAAGATGTGGCCGGGAGAAGAAACAGAACTCAGCCTGCCTGGAAAAAACGAAGGCCTTACATATGTTGTTGATATGAGCGGTGCAGGGTTAACAGGCTCTCCAAGCATAATACAAATTTCACCTGTAATCAAAGGAACTCAGTGTGATGTCTCGGATTCAATTGTTCAGATTGACAGCTGCACAATTCTGGGAATAAATTTGTAAATGAAAAAATATTAAAACCAATTCTGGCTTAGGTTATTATGAAAGAGAGGTTTTTGTTTTATAATTTCAAGAACAGGAGAGGTCAGATTTGGGTGGAAACTGTTATTTATACGCTGATTGCTTTTACTCTGATAGGGCTGGTCCTGGCTTTTGCAAAACCAAAAATAGAGGAAATTCAGGACAAAAGAACAATAGAGCAATCAATAGAGGTTTTGGAGGAAATTGATCAGATTATAAAAAATCTAGGAGGTCCCGGGAATCAGAGGGTAATAAGCTTAAAAATAGGGGACGGAGAATTAAACATAGACGGGGTTAATGACAAAATCTTTTTTGAACTTGAAAGCAGGTATGAATACAGCGAACCAGGGAAAAAAATTAATGTCGGAGATATAGAAGTGCTTACTGAAGAAAAGGCAAGAGCCTATAACATCACCCTGACAAGGGATTATGAAGAGGATTATGACATAACTTATAATGATGAGGACAAGATGAAAAAATTAAGCAGCGCTTCAACCCCTTATAAGATGCTTATTGCAGACAAAGGGGGAGCTGAAGATAAAAGAGTTATAAATATAGAAATATTATAAAAAGAAAAGAGGTAAAATGACAACAATACAGGAATATCAAAGGCCAAAGGTGAATCTGTCGCCGACATTTCCTCCGATAAAAAGGGAAAAGGATAAAACAAAAATTAATGTAAGATATTCTGTAATGCCGCCTTTTGCATTTGTCCACATATACTGGGACCCAAAAATCTATGAAGTAGTTTATGAAATTGAAGAGCCTGTGCTTGATGAAGCAGAAGCAGCTCACAAAGAGGAAATTCTTAATGCATTAAGAGACATGATAGACTTTAATGTTATTGTTGAAAAAAGCACTGATAACCTTCTTGAATACATTGATAAAAGATTCAAGATTATTGCTTTTGAACTGGGAATAGATCTTAGCTATGAGACTTACAGGAAAATATATTATTATCTGATCAGGGATTTTATGGGATTTAATGAAATTGACCCTATGCTAAGGGATTATTATGTGGAAGACATTGAGTGCAATGGTGTCAACAGCCCTATTTATCTTGTGCACAGAATTTTCAGAAGCCTGAAAACAAATCTTGTTTTTAATGAGGATGACAGGCTTGAAAGCTTTGTGGAAAAACTGGCACAGAGAGCCGGGAAACACATTTCTTATTCTTCGCCAATTCTTGACGGAAGCCTTCCTGACGGCTCGCGTGTAAATGCAACTTACACAAAAGACATAACATCAAAAGGGCCGACATTTACAATCAGAAAATTCACAAAAACACCATGGACTCCAACCCAATTAATCTCTTTCAGGACTTTAAGCCCTGAGATGCTGGCTTATCTGTGGATTCTGGTTCAGTATAAGATGAATATTCTTATTTCAGGAGGAACTTCTTCCGGAAAAACAACTCTTCTTAATGCGATTGCCTTTTTTATTCCTCCCGAAGCAAGAGTTGTTTCAATTGAAGATACACGTGAACTTAACCTTCCAAGGGAAAACTGGCTGCCAGGAGTTGTTAGAGGTGCAACAGGTGTCGGAAATGTAGGAGAAATTGACCTTTTCACATTATTAAAAAGCTCTTTCAGGCAAAATCCTGACTATGTTATTGTAGGAGAGGTAAGGGGAAAAGAAGCTTATGTTCTGTTCCAGGGAATGGCATCAGGCCACTCTTCTATAAGCACTTTGCACGCAGATTCTGTTGATACTGTCATAAAAAGGCTTGAAACCCCGCCGATAGAACTTTCTCCGACACTTCTGAATGTTCTTGACTGCATTGCTATTATGACCCATGCAACTGTAAAAAAACAGGAAACAAGGAAAGTAAGGGAAATCGTTGAAATAATAAATGTAACCTCTGAAGGAATTGCAGTTACTAATACCCCTTTTATCTGGGACCCGTCAAGCGACCAGTTCTACATTAAGAAAAACAGCAAGATATTTGAGAAAATTTCAAAAAGATACGGAATCAGCATAAATGAACTTCAGTCTGAATTCAGAAAAAGAAGTTTTTTAATTTACAGGCTCTTTGAGAATAATGTTTTTGATTTTCAGAAAATTCAGGATATAATTACGCAATATTACAAAAAACCCGCAGAAATTCTTGCAAAATACGGAATAAATAAATAAAAATCCCTGATAATTTCCTGTTTCAGATTTAATACTTTTATTTCTAAATGAAAATATTTAATAACACACATTGCTTTTTTTGGATATGATAAAAGAGAATGAGATTTTAATCCTGAACCTGCTTGTAAAAGAAGCTGAGGATTCCTATGAAAAGATTAAGGAAGCTTATGAAAAAAAAGATCCTGAAACTTTTAACCTTATGAAAAAAAATATAATCCGGACGCAAAGAAAAATATCCCAGATTGCTTCAGGTAAAAGATAATAAAAATGGTGAAAAAAGGTGAAAACATATCCCTTAAAGAAATAGGGAATGGAATTTCTCAGGAAAAAAAGATAGTATTGGAAATCCAGGATCTGATTAGTTATATCAGAAGTACTAGGAAGTCTGAAGAAAAAAAAATGATTTTTTTGCAGATAGAATCTCTTGAAAGATTATTAAATAAAACCGCAAAAAAAATATCAGACAACACAGAAAAGATATCTATTGCCAGACCGCTTACACAGCCCCCTCCGGACATAATCTCTTCCTCTCAACAACAACAGAAAAATTCTCTTGAAAAAAAACCG
>CAYOAO010000003.1:0-4249 GCA_964402075.1 Candidatus Woesearchaeota archaeon | reverse complement strand
AAAAAGGAAAAGAAAGTTGTGAAAGTTAAGGAAAAAAAGGCAAGCAGGTATGTGAAAGCATCAAGTAATTTATTTTACAAGCATTCAATGTCTCTTTTGAAAAAAGGGGGTTTCAGGGAATTAAGCAGAGACCTGGTCAAGTCAAATATTGAGTTTGTTCCTGCCGCGTACATATCAATGATATTTTTTACAACACTTGTATCTGCAATCATTGCATTTTTTCTGACTGTCTTTTTTCTGTTTTTTAATCTCTCATCTCTTCCTCCTTTTGTTACAGTAATTCAGGAGAGCATCCTTGTAAGGCTTCCTAAAGTAATATGGGTATTGTTCCTTCTTCCTATTTCAACATTCCTTTTCACTTACTTTTATCCGTCAATGGAAAGAAGATCCCTGGAAAGTAAAATAGACCGCGAGCTGCCTTTTGCAACAATACATATGTCCTCAATTTCAAGCTCAATGATAGAGCCAAGCAAGATATTCAACATAGTTATTTCAACAAAAGAGTATCCTGCCCTGGAAAAAGAATTTATAAAAATTCAGAATGAAATAAATATTTACGGTTATGACCTTGTCACAGCATTAAGAAACAGGGCTTTCAACAGCCCGAGCAGGAAGCTTGCTGATTTGTTCAACGGTCTGGCAACAACAATAACTTCTGGAGGAAATCTGCCTGAATTTTTTGAAAAAAGAGCCCAGAGCCTGCTCTTTGAATACAGGCTTGAAATAGAAAAACAGTCAAAAACCTCTGAGACATTTATGGATATGTATATCAGCATTGTAATTGCCGCTCCCATGGTTTTGATGCTTCTTTTAATGATGATGAGAATCAGCGGACTTGGAATTTCGTTAAGCCCTTTCATGATATCATTTATAATGATTTTATCAGTTGCAATAATAAACATTATCTTCCTGGCATTCCTTCACATAAAACAACCAAGCAAATAAATGGAACTGAAAAAAATTCATTGGATAGGAATAGGACTCGGCTTTGCAATGATTATAGCTTCGCTGCTTCTTATTGGAACAAGATTTTTCTTTTTTGTTCTTGGACTGGGATTCTTAATAGCTTCAAGTCCTTTTGTATTTTCAATAATTTATGAAAATAAAGTAACTGCGGAAAAAGAGGAGATGTTCCTTGAATTTGCGAGAAATCTTGTTGAAAGCGTTAAGACAGGAACGCCAATAAATAAAGCAATAGTAAATGTAAGAAAAAAACCCTACGGAGTTTTAAGCGAGCATGTAAAAAAGCTGGCAAATCAGATTACTATAGGAATTCCTTTAAGCAAGGCTTTGCAGACTTTTTCGCATGACATAAACAATCCCACAATTTCAAGAGCACTGACACTTATAGGGCAAGCAGAAAGAAGCGGCGGTGAAATAGGAGGAATACTTGAATCAGTCACAGAAGCTGTGAGTATGGTTGATAAACTGAAGAAGGAAAGAGAGGCAACCATATCTTCTATGATTGTTCAGGGATACATAATTTTTCTTGTTTTCATTGTCATAATCCTTGTTCTTCAGTTCCAGATACTCCCCTCTCTTACAAGCATTTCATCTACAGGGGGAGTGGGTGAAATAGGAATCGGGGGATTAGGGGGAACAGCTGAACCTCTGGATCCTGAAGAAGTCGCATCATCTTTTATTTATCTTTTATTGGTGCAGGGTTTGTTCACAGGATTGGTAATTGGAAAACTTGCAGAAGGAAGCATCAAAGCAGGAGTAAAACATTCTTTTGTACTTGTAATAATTGCATTTTTCATTTCAACAACAGCTAATATAATTTTTGGGGGGTAAATAATTTTTAATAAAAAAAGTTTAAATGAGAAATAAAAAAGGCACGCATGTAGGAATTGTTCTGTCATTTGTGATTTTTGTCACATTTGTCCTGTTTTTTTATTTAATGATTCAGCCGGCATTGAAAACAGAGAGCAAGCAGGCTGTCCTTGACACTTTAAAAGAAAATATTATTGAAATGGCTTCTGCAGAGCTTACTACAGCCTCTGTATTTGTTGAGACTGGCCCGCAGGACTGCGCAAATTTGGAGGATTTTTTTGACAGCGGAATTGAAAACAAGATTATTGTTCTGGATGAAAACAAAAAGGATATTACAGCAAAGAAGAACAGCCAGGATTTGTATCTTGACAGGGAATCCCCGGATGATAATTTTTTTAAGGTTTATGGATCAGAAGAATTCAGCGCTATAGAGGAAGGTTCAATAAGTCCTTGTGTAAAAGAAGATTATGAATTCGGCTTTGTGAAAAACACAACTGAAATTTTTGAGACGAAAATACTTGATATAATAGAAAGGCACGAAGATGATTACCAGAATCTAAAGAATGATTTAAGCATGCCTCCGGGAAGTGAATTCGGGCTCAATTTTACTTATGCTGACGGAGAAAGTGTGTCAACAGCTGATTCTTCTGCAAGAATAAGCATCTTCGCCAGAGAATTTCCTGTTAAATATATAACAGATGATGCTGAAACAGAGTTAGGAATTTTAAGAATAAAAGTTTGGTAGGAATTATAAAAATGTCATATAAAATTAAAAATAAAAAAGGATGGATAAAAGTAAGCGAGGCTTTTCTTGCGATTTTATTAATTGCAGCTGTGATTATTCTGGTGGCCGGGAATACCGGTGTAAGGGAAGAAGACCCAAAAGAAAGAATCAGTAATTCCCAGATTTTAATTTTAAGGGATATACAACTGAATGATGAATTAAGGCAGGAAATTATTGATACAAGCGGAGAAATTGATTGGGATGAAGGATTTCCGACACCTGTAAAAAACAGAATTGAAGAAAGAAAGCCTTCTTGGCTTGAATGTGTTGCAAAAATATGCGATCCTGAGGATGAATGTATTTTAAGTGATGAAAAAATAAGCGGGTTTGGTCTGGAAGAAGAAAATATTTATACGCAGTCTGCACTGATAACTTCAACAATTGACACTTTTAATTCAAGGCAATTAAAGCTTTTTTGCTGGGAAGGATGATGGGAAAAAAATTCAAATTTTTAGAGCACACAGCAGATATAAAGTTCAGGGCATTTGGAAAAAGCCTGGAAGAAGTTTTTGAAAATTCTGCTCTTGCCTTAAAAAAAATTTTGACTGAAAATAAAAAAGTAAAAAGCAAGATAAAAAAAAATATTGATGTGAAAGGGAAAGATTATGAATCCCTGTTGTATAATTTTCTTGAAGAATTCCTGGTTTTATTTGACAGCGAAGGATTTGTTCTTTCAGAAATAAAAGATATTAAAATCCGGAAAGATTTAAGATTAAAGGCCAAAATTATTGGCGACAAAGCAGAAAATTATCAAATCAGTGAGCACATAAAAGCAATAACTTATAATGATATGTTTGTGAAGAAAAAAGATTCAGAATGGGTTGCACAAGTAGTAGTGGATGTTTAAATGAAACTCAAAAAAATCTCAGAAAATATTTATGAAGTTCCTAAAGAAGGAAAAATGCTGGTAGCTGGGAGAATCTATGCTTCTGATAAAATTATGGAAGTTGTTAAACAGGACAAAAGCCTGGAACAACTGAAAAATGTAGCGTGTTTGCCGGGAATCTTGAAAAATTCAATTGCTCTTGCAGATATTCACCAGGGTTACGGTTTCCCTATCGGAGGTGTTGCAGCTTTTGATGTTGATAAAGGAATAATCTCTCCCGGAGGAGTCGGGTATGATATTAACTGCTCTGTCAGACTGTTAAAAACAAATTTGACAAAAAAAGATATTGTAAAAAACCAGAAAAAAATTGTTGAATCTCTTTACAGAAAAATTCCCTCCGGTGTTGGCAGAGGAAGCAATTTCCAGATTACAGAAAAAGAATTAAATAAGCTATTAGAAGGCGGGGCAAAATATGTTGTGGAAAAAGGCTACGGAATAAAAGAGGATTATCTTCATACAGAAGAAGAGGGTTTTATAGACGGGGCAGATTCAAGCAAAGTTTCAGAAAAGGCAATCAGAAGAGGAATAGGGCAGCTGGGAACTCTCGGAGCAGGGAATCATTTTTTAGAAGTCCAGTTTGTAGATAAAATCTTTGATAAAAAAACAGCTGAGGCCTTTGAATTAAAAAAAGACCAGGCTGTAATCATGATTCATTGCGGCTCTAGGGGACTGGGCCACCAGGTTGCTTCTGATTATATTAAAAAAATGGAGGAAAAATACGGATTTAAAGATTTGCCTGACAGGGAGTTAATCAATGCCCCTATAAAAAGTATGCTTGGGAAGGATTATTTTTCTGCAATGGCTTG
>CAYOAO010000002.1:1419-15228 GCA_964402075.1 Candidatus Woesearchaeota archaeon | reverse complement strand
ATTTAGATGCAAAAATAATTATTAAGCATGATAAAAAGCATTTTGATGAAGTTGAAGAAATTCCGGAAATTCTTAATTTTGTAAGATAAATAAAATGTAGTGAATACCAAAGGTTTATATATTTATTTGTAGTTAATAAATAATGGCTTTTATAGTTAAACAAAAGGTTCACGGAAAAGATTATTATTATCTTCGAAAGAGCGTGAGAAAAGGTAAAAAGGTGATAAGCAAGTGTCTGGCTTATCTTGGGAAAGATAAAAAGCAGGCAGAAAAAAAAGCAAAACAGATAATTGAAAAAATGAAAAAGGAAAAACCCAAGGACACCAAATCTGCTTTGCATTCAGAAAAATTGAAAAAAGATTTGTCAGTTATGGAAAAAAAAGATATTTCAATTGAAGAACTTGCGATTTTTTGCAAGAGAAAGGGTTTTGTTTACCCTTCAGGAGAAATTTACGGTGGATTTGCCGGTTTCTGGGATTTTGGTCATTTAGGGGTTGAACTTAAAAATAATATTAAAAGAGCATGGTGGGATTTCCATGTAAAACAGAGGAGAGATATTGTCGGAATTGATGGCAGTATCATCACACATCCAAAAACATGGGAGGCCTCAGGCCATGTTGAAAGCTTTAGTGATATCTTTGTTGTCTGTAAAAAATGCAAAAAATCAAATAAAATTGACAAAGGGGAACTCGGAAAAGCAAAATGTGAATTTTGCGGCGGAGATTATGACGAAAAAACAGCTAAGGAATTAAAGTTAATGTTTGAAACAACAGTCGGTGAAGATTCAAAAGGATATTTAAGGCCAGAGACTGCCCAGCTGATTTTTACTAATTTTAAATCTGTTTATGAAAATGCCAGAATGAAGCTGCCCTGCGGAATTGCCCAGATAGGGAAATCTTTCAGAAATGAAATTGCCCCCAGGGATTTTTTATTTCGTTCAAGAGAGTTTGAGCAAATGGAAATTGAATATTTCATAAATCCTGAGAAAGAGGCCTGTCCTTATAAGATTCCTGATGCAGAAATCCTGGTTTATGATGAGAAAGCTCAGGAGAAGAACCAGGAGCCTGTAAAAATGAAAATAAAAGATGCACTGAAAAAAAAGATAATAAAAAAAGACTGGCATGCTTACTGGCTTGCAACAGAATTTTTATGGTTTAAGAATCTTGGGGCAAATCCTGAAAATTTCAGGATAAGGCAGCACAAGAAATATGAGCTTTCCCATTATTCAACAGATACCTGGGATCTGGAATATAAATTCCCTTTTGGATGGAAAGAGCTTGAAGGGATTGCAGACCGGGGAGATTATGATTTAAGTCAGCATGAAAAATTTTCAAAAAAAGACCTGAAAATCTTTGATTCTGAGGCAGAGAAAAAAATTCTTCCGCATGTTGTTTGCGAGCCCAGTCTTGGTGTTGAAAGAGCATTTCTTGTTTTTATGTTTGATTCTTATTTTTACGATAAGAAAAGGGAGAATATAATATTAAAAATTCACCCGCGCCTGGCACCTGTTAAGGCAGCTATTTTTCCGATTGTAAAAACGAATAAGGAAATCCTTAATCTTTCGGAAGAGATTTATGACATTCTGAAAAAAGATTTTAATGTTATTTATGATACAGGAGGAAGCATTGGCAGAAGATATTCCAGAGCAGATGAAACAGGAATTCCTTTTTGCATAACTGTTGATGAACTCAGTCAGGACAGAAAAGATGTAACAATCAGATTAAGAGACTCCACAGAGCAAATAAGAATTAAGATTAACAAAATTAAGGAAGCCCTGAAATATGGAATAGAAGGAAAAAATATCAAAGAATTTGGAAAACTCATTAATACAAGAAAAAAATAAATTAAATCTTCTGATCAGAAAAATCCAGAATAAAAAGATAACCTCCTTTTATTTTTCTTTTTTATCGACGGGGAAAAAGATGAAATTAAATCCTTAAAACATCTTACTGAGAAGTTTATAAAAAAATTTATAAACAATTAATTCCTGATACAAATAATTAAAATGAGGTGTTAACATGGCTAAAAGAAAAAAAGCTAAAAAGAAGAAAAAAACCAAAAAGAAAAAGAAAACAAAAAAGAAGAAAAAAACCAAAAAGAAAAAAAAGAGATAATTGATATTTAATTTTTTCTTTATTTTTACATTAGATTTTAATCTATGTTTTCCTCTTAGTAATTGTTTTTATACATTTTAATTAAATTTTTAAATTTTGTAATATTAGTTTTTTTATGGGAGAGTGTATTTTTTGTAAAATAAGCAAAAAGGAGATTCCTTGCGAAAAGATTTATGAGAACAAGGAATTTTTTTCTGTTCCTGATGCAAATCCTGTAAAAGAAGGTCATAGTCTTATTATTTCTAAAAAGCATTTTCATACAAGTCTTGATTTGCCAGAAGAATTAGGTTCTGAACTCCTGGATTGTATAAAAAAAACCTCCGGGATTTTAATGAAGAGATACCATGCAGACGGGTTTAATGTGATAAATAATAATTTTAAGTCTGCAGGGCAGGTGGTAAATCACATTCATTTTCATATTGTTCCGAGAAATAAGGGGGACGGAATGGATCTTTCTTTTAGCCGAAAAAAATAATCAAAAATGTCTCTGGGGAGATTTTAACTCCCGACCTCTGCCTGTCGCAAATCAAAGATTTCCGAGCAAATCAAGGAAACCCCAATTTCATGAGAGCAGCGCTCTAAACCCTGAGCTACAGAGACAAATTTAATAAATGCACCTGATTTAAAAGTTTTGAGGTTACTAAATTAAAAGTTTAAAATGGCTGGATCAATAATTACAAATGCTACCGGTGCTATTGATACCCTTACCTATCCAATCTCCTCTATAACAAGGCTTATCCAGGCTCTTGGCGGCATAGTTCTTCTTTATTTAATTTTTAGCATAATTAATTTAATAATAAACTGGAAAAAGAAAAAAGAAATAATGAGACTAAGAGATGATATTAAAGAAATAAAGAAAATGTTATCCAAAAAAAAGAAATAAAGAAATTTTTATTAATACTCAATATAACTTTACTGCTTTTGTTTTTTGATTCTTGCAATGAATCCTGCCACCTGATTTCTTACCTTTTTACTCGGCATTGTATTTCCAAGGATTTTTTTATTTTCTTCAAAGCTGTCGCTGAATTTAACTCCTTTTTTTATCAGTTCATGAGCTGTTCTCTTTATTAATTTTGTTTTTATTTTTCCCATTTTTATTCTTCGTTAATAACCTATCTTTTTGTTTATTTTTAAAAGTTTTTATTCGGATTTTATCCTTATTTTTGTAATTTTAAAGTTTTTCAAAAGAACAAAGATTTTTTGCAGCATCAATTAAATCCCTGACCTTTTTTAAGGGTTCCCCAGGATTTGCAATCACATACGGAAGTCCGAATTCAGCAGCTTTTTTTGCAGCCTTTACAATATCTGCTTCATTAATTCTTCTTTTTTTATATGCTATTAATATCCTTTCTTTCTCACTTCCTTTTTCCTTTATCTTTAGCATTATCTCATTTTTATCAAAACTTATTATCTCAATAATTTCAATTGCCTTTTCTGATAAAAATTCTTTTACCTTATTTAACAACTTATTTTCTTTAGAAGCTTTTCTTTTTGCAGGTTTCTTTTTGGTTTTTTTCTTCATTTTTCCGCCTTTTCTTTCTGATTCACTGTCAAAAATTCCAAGTTCTTTTTCTTCAGGCTTTTCGTGTTTTTGTGGCTCTCTTTTTATTTTTTCTGCAAATTCAGAATCAGGTATTGTAAAAAACCTCCAGTATAGCTCGTTTGTTTCCGGCTTTTGAAAAGGAATTGCAAAATCTTTTATCTCCCTCAGAGCCACCCTTATTGCAGGATATTGTTCAGAATCCTTCAGAAATTTTTTTTCTTTAAGAAGATGAAAAGCATCTTTTTCCTTGCTTTTTAAATAATGGGAATATTTTTCAATCATATGCTCCTGTCCTGCAATTAAATAAAGGGGAGAATTTCCGACTTTTAAATTACTTATTTTTATCTTTTTTTCAGAAACGAGTTCTGAAAGAAACGCAGATGTAAAAAGTATGCTTGACCCGATTTCCCTTGCAATATGGACAGGGAGACTCGGACCGTTTCTTCTTAACACAGAAATTATTTTTTCTTTTATTTGTGAAGTATCTTGGGCAGGCATAATCAAAGAAGAAACAGAAAGGTTATAAAGATTTTTATCTTTAATGAAATATTCACGGCCTTGTCCAGTTTACTTCCCAGTAGCTGACATCTCCTTCGTCATCAACAATTGCCAAAAGAAGTTTTTTCTTTGTGCTGTGTGCCACGCGGTTTTTCGCAGAGAATTCATGCCATGTGAGCTTTTTTGATTCATGGTCTGCAAATACAATCCATTTTGCGTGTTTTTTGCCCGGCTTTGCCCCTTTTTCATAAATCCTGAAGTCAGCCCCAAATTTCAGTGCAGTTTTTACAATATATCCTCTTTCCCTTAAATCACTGAAAACATTATATTTTATGTTTATTCTTTTGTCAATTCTTTGGGCTTTTTTTATTAATTCCCTGAAAGGAATTTTTTTGTTTCTGCTAAAAACTTCCATCTTCTTTTTTTCAACAAGAAAAAGCGCCTCTGAAGGCGAATATCTGATTTTTTCACCAACAGGCTCGCCAAAATGGCTCTTTTTATACAAATTAAAAGCTTCTGCAGAATTGCTTGAAATCATTTCTCCTGATATATGTGCCTGGATTTTTTCCATGTTTTAGTTAAGAAAACCCAATATTTAAAGTTAGCGAGAAGTTTTATAGAAATGTTTTAAAGTTACAGAAGAGATATTATATGATGAAGAATATTGATTTTAAGAAGATTGAAAAAAAGTGGCAGAAGAGATGGGAAGAAAAAAAGATTTTCGAGGTTAAGAAAAAATCCAAAAAGAAAAAATTTTATTGCCTGGATATGTTCCCTTATCCTTCTGGAGAAGGATTGCATATGGGGCATGCTTTTGTTTATACATTAGGGGATATTTTTGCCAGATTCAAGAGATTGCTTGGGTTTAATGTTCTGTATCCTATTGGTTATGATTCTTTAGGCCTGCCTGCAGAGAATGCAGCAATAAAAGTTGGAATGCATCCTGAGGCATATACCAAGAAATCAATTAATAACTTTATGAGGCAGCAGAAAGCTATGGGGTGGAGCTATGACTGGAGCAGGGTGGTTAAGACAAGTAATCCTGATTATTATAAATGGGATCAGTGGATATTTTTGAAAATGCTTGAAAAAGGCCTTGCTTACAGAAAAAAATCAGCTGTAAATTACTGTAAAAAATGCGATACTGTCCTGGCTAATGAGCAGGTGGTAAATGGAAAATGCTGGAGGCATGAAGATACAAATGTGGAAATTAAACATCTGGAGCAGTGGTTTTTTAAGATAACTGATTATGCTGATGAACTCTTAGAAAAGTTGGAAGGATTAAACTGGCCTGAGAGAGCTAAAAAAATGCAGAGGAACTGGATTGGAAGAAGCGAGGGAACTGAGATTGATTTTGAAATTGAGACTCCTTGTAAGAAAATCTCAAATGTTATCATTATTCATGGGAGCAGTCAAAAAGAGAAAGAACATTTATCAAAGGGACTTCCTCAGGCAAATAAAAGAAACTGGCTTCCGTGGATAAAGAAAGAATTAGAGAAAAAAGGAATAAAATGCGAAACTCCTCTGATGCCTGCTGGCTGGGCACCAAAATATAATGAATGGAAAAAGGAACTTGAAAAATTGAAGATTGATGAGAATTCTGTTTTAATCGGACATAGTGCTGGAGGAGCATTCCTGGTTCGCTGGCTTGGGGAGACAAAAAAGAAAATAAGAAAATTGATTTTGGTTTCACCTGGAAAAGCAGCAGGATGGCATATGAGTTACATAGATGATTTATATGGAAAAGAGAACTATGAGAATCTCCAGAAATTTGTGAAGGAAAAAATAATTCTTTTTACAGCTAAGGATGATTACAAGCACCATATTGTAAATGCATATAAATATGAAAAAGAATTGCCTGCGAAAGTTATTTGTTTTGAGAAAGGGTTTGGGCATTTTGTGGAAAAAAGTATGGGCAAGAAAGAATTTCCAGAACTTCTTGACAGAATTCTTTCAAAGCAAAAATTCCCGATTTTTACAACAAGGCCTGATACAATTTTTGGGGTAACTTTTATGGTGATTTCTGCTCAGCATCCAAGATTGATGGAGCTTGTTACAGATAAGCAGGAAAAAGAAGTAAAGAATTTTCTGAAAAAACTGAAAAGTGTTTCTGAAAAGGAAATGGAGGATATGGAAAAAGAAGGGGTATTTACAGGAAGTTATGCAATTAATCCCTTAACAAAGGAAAAAATCCCTGTTTATGCAGGAAATTTTGTCGTCGCTGATTATGGTTCTGGGATGGTAATGGCTGTTCCTGCACATGACCAGAGAGATTTTGATTTTGCAAAAAAATATGGGATTAAGATTAAACAGGTAATTAAGGGAGGAGATGTAAAAAAAGAAGCTTATACCGGAGACGGAATCCTGGTTAATTCCGGGAGGTTTAACAGAGTTGAGAGCCATAAGGCAAAATGGAATATTACACAATATCTGGAAGGAGAAGGGCTTGGAAGGAAAACTGTTCAGTATAAATTAAGGGACTGGCTGATTTCAAGGCAGAGATACTGGGGGACTCCGATTCCTGTTATTTATTGTAATAAATGCGGTGTTGTTCCTGTTCCTGAAAAAGATTTGCCTGTTAAGCTTCCTGAAAAAGTCAAATTCGGGAAAGGAAATCCGCTTGAATCTGCGAAGAACTGGATAAATGTTAAATGTCCGAAGTGCGGCGGCAAAGCCAGAAGAGAAACAGATACTATGGACACTTTTGTAAACTCAAGCTGGTATTACTTAAGATATACCGACCCTGGAAATAATAAAAAGATTTTTGGAAAAAATAATGTGGATTATTGGTGCCCGATTGACCAATATATCGGAGGACCAGAGCATATAACAATGCACCTAATTTATATTAGATTTTATACAAAATTCCTAAGAGATATAGGGCTGTTAAAATTTGATGAACCTGCATTAAGTTATTTTACCCAGGGAATAGTTCGCGGGGGAGATGGGAATAAAATGTCAAAATCCAAGGGAAATGTTATTGAGCCATTGGAAACTATTGAAAAATACGGAGCAGATACTTTAAGGCTGGCTTTGGTATCTTTCGGGAGTCCTGACAGCGACAGTTCATGGGATGAGAAAATTGTTACAGGAAGCAGGAAATTCTTAGAAAAAGTATACAACTATTTTTCAAAGTTAAATGAAGGAAAAGATACTCCTCTAATTCAAAGCAAGATTAATAAGCTATCCAAAGAAGTTCAGGAAAATGTTGAGACATTTAAGCATAATCTGGCAGTTATTAAGCTAAGAGAATTTTTTAATTATATCTCAGATAAAAAAATAAGCAGGAAAACCGCCAGGAGCTTTTTGGGCATATTAAGCATTTATTGTCCTTTTATTTCAGAGGAATTATGGAGCAAATTAGGGGGAAAGGGATTTGTCTCTGCATCTAAATGGCCAAAACCTGATGAAAGCAAGATTAATAAGAAATTTGAAAGAGAAGAAGAAATTGTGAATAACGCAATTAATGATATAAATAATGTTATTAGGATAGTCAGGGATAAGGGGAAGAAAATTAACAAGGTTCATCTTTATAGTATTCCTTCAGAAAAAGAAATTTATTCTAATAATCTTCCTCAGATTGAGAAAAGGACTGGTTTTAAGATAAAAATTTATGCTGTGAATGATAAGGAAAAATACGACCCCCAGAATAAATCAGGAAAAGTCAAGCCGGGAAAGCCAGGGATTTATCTGGAATAATCCTTTTATAGTTAGATTTTTATAATTGTTTTTTCTTCTTTCTTTAATGGATGAAAAAGAGATAAAGGCTATTGGAGGATATGGTCTTAAAGGAAGCAATTTAAAGTATATTCTGATTATTCTCTTTATCACTCTTATTCTGACTTTTTTAGCCTTAAAAATCGCTTCTGATACATTTTATGAAAAAATGCCTGTATGCGGTGACGGAACATTTTATGGAACCTGTTCACTTGATAAGCCTTATTACTGTGATGAGGGAGTTCTGGTTGAAAAAGCCTCTGTTTGCGGCTGTCCTGGCTCTGGCAATCTTTCTTTTTACAGAGAAGGAGATTTTTGCTTTTCAAAATACCATGCAGGTATGAAAGATACTAATCTAAGTTATTTCATTGAAGGCCAGGAAAATAAGATTCTTTTTACAGTTTATAGCGGGGTTAATGATTATATCTCAAAGCTTTCAAGAACACTCTCTTTAAACGGGGAGAGCATTCCTTCCAAGGCTGATTTTAAATTAAGAAGCATTAACGATGAAATTCAGAGAGAAGCTATTTTGCCACTGATTAAAAGGATACAAAATCTTGCTCCTGACGACAAAACAGAGCAGATGAGAATTGCTGTAAGTATTGTTCAGAATATTCCTTACGAGATTTCAAATAAAAGTGCTTTTGTAGGAGGAATTAAATTAGATTACTCAAGATATCCTTATGAGGTTTTGTATGAAAATAGAGGAATTTGCAGCGGAAAATCCCAACTCTTGGCTCTTTTATTGAGAGAGCTTGGCTATGGCTCTGTGATATTTTTCTTTCCAGAGGAAAATCATGAAGCTGTCGGAATTAAATGCCCTGTGCAAAAGAGCTTTTACGGCAGCGGATACTGTTTTATTGAGACAGGAGGTCCTGCAATAATTACAGATTATTCAATGGAATTTACACAGGGAATAATCCTTAATTCCACTCCCGAAATTCTTTTAATTTCAAGAGGAATTTCGCTTCCGGATAATCTCCAGGAATACAAAGATGCAAAAACTATTAAGGGAATAAGGGAAAGAACTTTCTTAGGAATTCTAAGTTCCTGGAAACGTGGCGGAATTAACAGAAAATATAATCTTCTGGATGTCTATAATCTGAAAAATGTTGAATCTGCCCCTAAAAATGAATCAGGTAATGAGACTGCTTAAAAAATTCAGATTATTCAACAATTGCCTTAATTCTTCTGACACCTGCAGAACTGCTTTCTTCTTTTATAATTCTGAACATTCCAAGATCTTTTGTATTTTTCACATGAGGACCAGAGCAGATTTCCTTTGAAAAATTTCCTATAGTATAAACCGAAACCTTTTCTCCGTATTTTTTATCAAAAATTCCCATAGCCCCTTTTTTCTTTGCTTCTGAAGGAGACATTTCTTCTCTTGTTACAGGAGTTTCTCTTTTTATTTGTTTATTTACTAATTCCTCAATTTTTTTTAATTCCTCTTTTGTCAATTTTCTTGGGAAATTAAAATCAAATCTTAGTCTTTCAGGCGTTATATTGCTTCCTTTTTGAATTATATTTTTATCTTTTAGCACTTTTCTTAGTGCTGACAATAACAAATGGGTTGCTGTGTGGAGTTTTGTTGTCTGTTCTGACTGGTCTGCAAGCCCTGATTTAAACCTTCCTGCCGACGCTGTTCTGGAGAGTTTTTGGTGTTTTTTTAATTCATACTCAAAACCCCTCCTATCTACAGAATATCCTTTCTCTTTTGCTATTTCTTCTGTTAATTCAATTGGGAATCCGTAGGATTGATATAATAAGAATACTCTTGTTCCAATAATCTTCTTTCTTTCTATCCAATCACTTTTCCCTTCTTTTTCAAATACTTTTAGATTCAGAATTTTCAATCCTCTTTCTAATGTTTCTAAAAACCTTTTTTCTTCTTTATTCAGTTCTTTTAATATATTCTCTTTGTAAAATTTATAATCAGAATAAATTTCAAAAACAGACTCTGCAATTTTATCTATAAAATTTTTTAAGTTTAATCTCATTCCCCATCTCATTGCCCTCCTAATCAACCTCCTTAAAACATAACCTTGTTCTGTGTTGCTTGGAGTTATGCCTTCAGCGATTATGAAAACAGCTGCTTTAATATGATCCGCAATTATTCTCATTTCTTTTTTGTAATCTTTATATTTCTTACCAGATAATTTCTCAATCTTCTCAATTATCGGTTTCCAGAGTTCTGTTTTATAGTTATCTTTTAATCCATTCAAAACAGCCAGTGTTCTTTCAACACCCATTCCAGTGTCTATGTTTTTTTGTTTTGCAGGATTGTAATTTCCTTTTCTGTCTTTTTCATATTCCATAAAAACATCATTCCAGATTTCAACTCTGTTAACAAACATTTCTGTGTCAGGCCCGCACGGGCCTGTATTTCCTGCAGGACCCCACCAGTTATCTTTTTTCCCCAGAAATTTTATCTTCTTTATTCCGAGGGATTTCCAGATTTTTGCGGATTCCTCATCTTTCTTTGCATCTTTATCTCCTTCAAAACATGTAACTGCCAGTTTTTCCTTCGGGATTTTCAGGACTTTTGTGAGAAATTCAAAGCTCATTTCAATTGCTTCTTTTTTCCAGTAATCCCCGAGAGACCAGTTTCCAAGCATCTCAAAAAAAGTATGATGTGTTTCATCGCCGACCATTTCTATATCACTTGTTCTTATGCATTTCTGGACTCCGACAAGCTTTTTTCCAAGAGGATGTTTATGGCCAAGAAGATAGGGTGTTAAGGGATGCATTCCTGCTGTTGTGAAAAGAACGGTTGGATCATTTTCAGGAATCAGGGGGGCATTCGGGATTTCTTTATGATTTTTTAATTTGAAAAATTCCAGATACTTTTTGATTAGCTCTTTTCTTTTCATATACCTATTAGAACCAGGAGTTTTAAAAATTGTTTGATTATTTTAGGGTATGTCTTTATTAAGTTTCCCTGCTCTGCAAATTACTAAGCCTTCTCTGAATTTCCTGTAATTGTTCCTCAATGCCCCTATCATAAGTTTTCTTGGTTTTTGCTTTTTTGTACTTATCTTCTTTTTCCTCTGTTTTCTTCTCTTTTTTTAATATTTCAGGAACTTTTAAGACCGGAAGAATCTTCTGGAGTCTTGTTATATTTGTTTTCAGTTCTTTCATTTTCTTGTATAGACTTATTTTCAGTTCAAGTTCCCTGGATCTGTAAAAGCTGTATCCTCTGATTGTTTTTGCTGTTCTTAAAAGATTTATCTGGGATGTAAGAATATCCCTTTTTGCCATGACAGCCTCTGTATTATCAAGCTTTACATGTATAACGCTTTCTTTAGCCATTTTATATTTTAGAAAAAATGTCTTTGTCAACTTTTTCTATCTGCCCTTTAATGGTCCTGACTTTATTTTCCCACGCACTCAATTCTTTTTCCTCTTTTTCCTTTACTCTTTTTATTTCCTCAAGAGTTCTTTCAATTTCATAGAGTTTCTTTTTGGTTTCATTGAAGATTTTTAATGCTTCCTCAAATCTGTCAATTCTTATGAAGATCGGCTCTGGCCCTGTATCTAATTCCCTTTTTCCGCCGAATTCTGAAGGACTTTCCCATCCAACCTCTTCTGTTATTGGTTTTCTTAATGGCTTTGGCATCTTATCATAGTCAGGCTCATCTAAATCTTCATTTTCCTGGAAATCTTCTTCTCCAGATATGGCCTCTTTTATTGTATTCTGGGAGAATTTTGTGCCCAGAGAATCAGAAGGATAACTTGGTAATTTGTGAATGTTTTCTCTTCCTTTCCTGTCATCCTCCAGTGCAGGAAACTCCGGAAGTTTTGGAAGTTCTGGAAGAGACGGAGCAGGAACAGCCTCTTTTCCCTTTTTCTCCCTCTTTTTGAATAACCCCATTTTATTTTAAATATTGTCTTTTAATATAGATTTTCTAATGTATACAAAACACACTACAGGTTTAAAAACTTTTATTTTTTAATAAAAACTAAGAGGAAAAAACCGAAAGGTATTTATTTAAATGATAGTTTTGTTTTGAAATGTTAAAGAAATTTCTTAAAGATGCTGTTAATCTTATTGCAGGGAAACAGGCAGAAGACATAGTTGATCTTCTTGATACAACCAAGCATGTTAATGAATTTATCCTTGCAAAAAAACTGGATTTAACCATTAATCAGACGAGAAATATCCTCTATAAAATGTCTGATTACAGGCTTGTCTCTTCAATAAGAAAAAAAGACAAGAAAAAGGGGTGGTATACTTATTTCTGGAAAATTGAAGTTCTGAAATCGCTTGAATTTGTAAGAAACAATATTATCAAGAAAATTAATCAATTGGAGAATCAGGTAAAAAGAAGAGAAGCAAACAGGTTTTATCTTTGCAAGAGATGCAATATAGAGCTGAATGAGGAGAATTCACTTCTTCATGGCTTTATGTGCAGAGAATGCGGTGACGTTCTTATGCTTAAAGATAATACAAAGGTTATCAGAGAGATGAAAAAAAATGTGGAGAAATTAAAAAAAGATCTGTCTTTTGTTGAAGAAGAGATAAAGAAAGAAAAAGAAAAAATCGAAAAAAAGAAACTAAAGGAAATTAAAAAAGAGGAAAGGGCAAGGAAAAGAAAATTAAGAAAGAGAAGAAAACAGAGGGAAGCAAAAAAGGCCGCTAAAAAATCTAAAACAAAAAAAGCCTCTCCCAGAAAATCTAAAAAGAAGAAAAAAAAGACAGTAAAGAATAAACTGAGAAAGAAAGAAAAGAAGTCACCAAAAAAAATTACAAGGAAAACTAAAAAAAGAAAATCTAAAAAATTAAGGAAATCAAGATAATCAGAAATGGCAAGGACTTACAGGTATTCTCTGAGGAAAAAAGGAATATTCAGCATGTTCAGTGTCACTTTTATCCTGATTTTTGTTAATATCATCACATTCATTCTTTTTTCAACTCTCCTCGTTCTGAATACCCCTGTTGATTACATTGCAATAAAACCCCTGAATATACTAAACGGAGACTATGTCTGGACTTTTATTACAAGCATGTTTATGCATGCCGGATTTTTTCATCTTTTTGTAAATATGTTTTCCCTGTTTTTTGTAGGAAGTCTTGTTGAAAAAATTTTGGGCAAAAAGAGATATTTTTATTTTTACATGGCAGCAGGCCTTTCTGCAGGTTTGTTTTTTGTATTGCTTAGCCTAATTCCCTTATCTTTTTTTTCTATAGACTTTAATACTTTTGCCGTCGGTGCATCAGGAGCATTATTCGGGCTTGTTGGCCTGCTTGTTCTTCTAACGCCGAATCTTCCTGTTTTTGTTATGTTTATCCCGATTCCGATTAAAATGAAATATGCAGGACCCGGAATTTTAATTGTTTTGTGGCTTATCTCAATTGCAGGGGATATCCCTATCGGAAATACAGCACATTTTGGAGGGCTTCTGGCAGGGCTTATTTATGGTTTATATTTAAAAAAGAAATATAAAAGGAAAACAGAATACATAAAAAAGATTTTCAGTTAGAAAAATGTTCAGGAAAACAAAAAAAAGAAAATATCAGAATAAGAAAACCAGAAGGAATTTTCTAAAAGAAAATTACAGAAAAAGCTGGCAGTATCTTAAAGAATCAAGAATTTTCATTTATGCTGCTTTGTTTTCTTTCCTGTTCTTTATCTTTATAGGAGCTTTTGTTCCTGCACCTGAAATTATTGAAATGAGGATTCTTGAACTTATTCAGGAACTTGTTCAAAGAACAGAAGCAATGTCTCACTGGGAACTTGTTGGATTTCTCTTGTTAAATAATGCCCAGAGCGCTTTTTTTGGAATGATTTTTGGAGTTGTATTAGGCATTTTTTCATTAATAACTGCTGTTGCAAACGGGTATCTTTTGGGTTTTGTGTCTATAAGGGTTATTCATGCTGACGGGATTTTGGCTTTATGGAGGCTTTTTCCGCACGGAATTTTTGAACTTCCTGC
>CAYOAO010000002.1:0-1319 GCA_964402075.1 Candidatus Woesearchaeota archaeon | reverse complement strand
ACGGGATTTTGGCTTTATGGAGGCTTTTTCCGCACGGAATTTTTGAACTTCCTGCCTTGTTCATTTCTGTTGGTCTTGGATTAAAATTAGGAAGCTTTATTTTCAGAAAAAACAAATGGAATTCTCTTAAAAATTATCTTGCTGAATCTCTGAGGGTATTTGTTTTTATAGTGATTCCTTTTTTAATCCTCGCTGCCATTATAGAAGGAAGCCTTATTTTTTTCCTTGGTAATTAGATTAAATTTACAGAAGAGTAGTTTTCTTATCTTAGTCTTTTAAATCATTTATTCCCAGAACAATCAGAAGAACAGCTATCATGGTGACAAGCCAGAAGACACCGCCCTTAAGAAATATCCATGCAGAATGTAAAAGATTAAAGTCTTTTCCGAATAATGTCCAGGAATATGCTGAAGAAGCCCATCCGATTATAATCACAGCTGTAAGAAGAATCAATCCAAGCATAAGTTCAGACCATTTATTCATATATCTCTTTAATTTTTTTCCTTTAAAAAGATTTTTATGGTGGATTAACTGCTTTGTTAAGACTAGGAGAATGGTGATAATGTGATAGCTTTATAAATCCCTTATTTTTTCTATTCAGATGAACCTGACTATGATTCTTTCTGAAAGTCTGGCAATCCCTATTTAATTTCTGATTATTTTAGCTGTGCTTTTTTGATTCATTAAAACTTTCACTCTGAATAAATTATTTTAATTATAAAAAATGAAAAAACAAACAAAAAAAGAAGAAATTGCAAGAAAAAACCTTTTGAGAAAAGGAAAGGAGATTTCAGGAGTTGTTATAAGAGGATATGATTTTAATAAGGGGCTGGATTATGAGAAAATTGTAGGAAGTTTTTCCAGCAGCGGTTTTCAGGCAAGCAATCTGTCAAAAGCAATAGAAATTGTCAGGAAAATGCAGAAAGAGAAGGCAACAATTTATTTTGGATATACTTCAAATATGGTTAGTTCTGGCCTGAGGGAAACAATAAGATGGCTTGTTGAGCATAAAAGAATTGATATTTGTGTTACAACCTGCGGCGGTATTGAAGAGGATATAATAAAATGCCTTGATGATTTTATTCTGGGGGATTTTAATGCAGAGGGGGCTGATCTCAGAGAAAAATCAATAAACAGAATAGGAAATATTTTTGTTCCAAACTCTAGATATATTGCCTTTGAAAATTTTATCATGCCTGTTCTTGAAGAGCTTTATCAGGAGCAGAAAAAGAGAAACAAGCCTCTTTTAACTTATGAAATTATATGGAAACTCGGGGAAAAAATAAATAATCCTGAAAGCATTTGTTATTGGGCATGGA
>CAYOAO010000001.1:0-19907 GCA_964402075.1 Candidatus Woesearchaeota archaeon | reverse complement strand
GGCAAAAAGAAAAAGAAGAAAGCCAAGAAAAAGACCAAAAAGAAAAAGAAGAAAAGAAGATAAATTTTTTGATTAATTTTTATTTTTTATTTTTTTAATTTTAATATATATTTCTAAATATAAATTCTTAAAAAGAAAAGAAATTATTTCTTTTAATCATGGTAGAAGATGTCTTTAGTAGAGATACAAGCGCTTCATTTTGGATAAAATTCCGTGTTCCTGAACATATCCCAGGAGGTCCTTATTGGAATGAGAAAGATCAAACTTATTCTATTCCGGTATCACTTTGTGATTATCAAATAAATAAAAATGGACTTGCGCTTATTGAGTTTCCTTCAAATCTCAGAAAAGAGAGAATGAAGGGTTTGGAAAAATCAATAAAAGACATTAAGGAGATTATCATAACAAGAGATTTAGGTCTTAGAAAAGGGGATTCTTTTGAAATTTGGGCACATAGTATCAGGTCAAAACCATTTTATAAAGACCATATGCTTCTGGCTTGGACAGATATAAGTAAGATTATCATTGAATACCCTCATTAATTTTATATTTTGTATAGTCAATTTTAAAGTAAATAATTCATAATAGCCTTTTTTACATAATAATCTATATAAACTTCCTGGACTCTTTTTTTATATGCAAATTCAGGATTTTTATATTAAAGAAATTCATGGAAAAGATTTAAGAGATTTAGAAAAAGCATTATTCTATCTTCCTGAGAATTTTATTTCTTTAGATGATGAAAAGATAATTTCCCTTGAACTTAAATACACTCCTAAAAATGAAAAAGGAAAAAAAGATGTTCAAATCAGGGTTTGCACTCATTTTCCTGAAGAGATAAGATTAAACATTCCCACTAATCATGGGATTAAACAAATCCCTCTTTATCCTGGAGAACATTTTGACAATTCTGAACATAATTTTTATTTTGAAGGAACATATTATAAGGTATCTAATACTTATGAGTCAATCATTCCTATTTTATAACTTAATTTTTATATACCCTCTTTACTCCTCTTTTTAATGGAAAAAAAGGAAAATTATTATAAGATAATTAATAAATTAATTAAGAAAAGTTTTCCTGAACTAAGAGGGAAGAAGATTTTTGTCTTAAAATTTCCGTTTTTTACTTTTTCTGGTGAAGCTTTTTGGTTATCGCCTCGCATTAGATTAATATGGATCAATAGTAATCTTAGTAAAATTTATTCGAAAAAAGCAATAATTGGAGTTCTTGTTCATGAATTATGTCACTTTGAAAGATTTGAAAAGAGGGGTTGGTTTAAGTCTTTTATAACTTATTTTTATGGAATGATTAATTTTAATCAAATGTACAAAGAAGAAAGAGCTACTGATAAACTTGTGATTAAAAAAGGATATGCTCGTGAAAGATATTCTGCAGGAACTTCACTAAGAAAGATTCCTAGATGGTTTAAAAGAAATTATCTTTCTTCTAAAGAAATTAAATCTTATGCTAAGAGGATTAGAAAATGGTAATTGTTTTAGGAATTGAATCAACAGCGCATACTTTTGGAATCGGAATTGTTCGGGACAGGAAGATTCTCGCAAATATTAAAAGCACTTATGTCACAGATAAGGGAGGCATAATTCCAATGGAGGCTGCAAAGCATCATCGTGAATGTAAGGAAAAAATTTATTCCAAAGCACTTGAAATTTCCGGGGTAAATGAAGAGGAAATTAATGCTGTTGCTTTTTCACAGGGACCTGGATTATCACCCTGTCTTTTGGAAGGAATGAAATTTGCGAAAGAATTAGCAGAGAAATTAAAAAAGCCGCTTGTTCCTGTTAATCATTGCATTGCTCACATTGAAATCGGAAGAATTACTGGTGCTAAAGATCCTGTTATGCTTTATGTCTCTGGAGCCAATACACAAATAATTGCTTATGCCTCTGGCAAGTTCAGGATTTTTGGAGAGACCCTTGATTTAGGGGTTGGGAATTTTATTGACAGTTTTGCCAGATATGCCGGAATAGGTTTTCCGGGCGGACCTGAAATAGAAAAGCTTGCAGGGAAAAGTTCAGAAAATCATGGAGAAAAATTAATTGAGCTTCCTTATACTGTCAAGGGCATGGATATTGCCTTGTCAGGAATTTTAACAAATCTTAAACAAAAAATTGAATCAGGAAAATATAAAATTCAGGACCTTGCTTATTCAATGCAGGAAACTATTTTTGCAATGCTGGTTGAAACTGCTGAAAGAGCTCTGGCACATACAGGAAAAAAAGAATTGCTTTTAGGTGGGGGTGTTGCCTGCAATTCCAGGCTTCAGGAAATGTGCAAAATTATGTGCAGGGAGCGCGGTGCAAAATTTTTCTGCCCTGAAAAATCCCTGCTTGTTGATAACGGGGCTATGATTGCTTTTCTTGGGAAAATTATGTTTACAAAAAAAATTTACGAAAAAAATTTGAATAAGATTGATATTAAGCCAAGACAGAGGACAGATGAGATTGAAGTTAGGTGGAGATAAATTAAAAAACAAAGAATAAAATTATTATCAAAACATTTTTAAATAAACTTTTACCCTTGTATTTATCCGATGAACTCTTTTTGGGAGGACGAGCGATTTCACGAAGGAGAAATTAAATGTCAATACTGAGTGAGATTGCGAGCAGAGAGTTCTAAATTAATATAACTAAAAAAATGGCAGATATATATACAATAATAGAGAAGGCAAGAAAAACAGGAAAAGTAGAAAAAGGAACAAATGAAGTTACAAAGGCAATAGAACGCGGCACAGCAAAACTTGTTGTTTATGCAACTGATATTGATCCAAAAGAAATCGTCCAGCACATTCCTCTTTTATGCAAAGAGAAAAACATTCTCTGCAAAGAAGCTGACAGCAAACAAAAGCTCGGAATTGCTGTAGGAATCCCTGTATCTGCATCTTCTGTTGCAGTGATTCAGGCAGGAGAAGCTGAACAGGACATCAAATCTCTTGGCACACTTTCAGATAAAACCAAAAAAGATGTTGTTTCTTCAAAATAAAATCAGGATTATTTAACTAAAATGGCAAGACAGCAGAGACAGAGAGGGGGCAGGAAAGGAAAAGCAAGTGAAAAGATTGTTTCTGCTGAAGCAGTCCCTGCAATTGTTCAGGAAATTATCGGGAGAACAGGTTTTCGGGGGGAAGTCACTCAGGTAAAATGCCTGGTTACAGAAGGCAGGGATAAAGGAAGGACAATGAGAAGAAATGTCAGGGGGCCTGTAAGGATAGGAGATTACTTGATTTTAAGAGAAACAGAAATTGAGGCCAGAAGAATTAAATCCAAAGTAACAAAGGGAACATATACTTAAAATGAATGGAAATATAATAGAAGAGGGGTTGGAGGAAGGTTTAAGCTGGCTTGATAATGAGAAAGTATTGGAGATTATTACGCCTGAAGAAAAAGCAGGATTAATTAAAGATTATGTTACAAACAGTGATGATTATAAAATAATAAGAAAATTTAATGCTGAGAATAATTCAAAAATATATCATGTTATTAAATTATCTTAACAATAAAAATGCCTAAATGTATTTATTGCGGCAAGCAGTATGAGTTTCCAAGAGGAGTTACTCTTGTAATGAATGACGGAACAATAAATCATCTGTGTTCCTCAAAATGCAGGAAAAATATGGCGATGAAAAAGCGCAAAGTACGGTGGATTTCTAAAAAGAAAAAGATAAAAGAGGAATAGGAAAAAACCAGATAATTTTCACTTTTATCGTCGGTAAAACTATTTTTTTGGGAGAAAGATTTATAAAGGAAAAACGACTTTTTTAGTTATATAAAATCAGAAAACTGGGCTGATTTTCTGGATTAAAAATTACAAAAACAAATTAAAAATTAGCCAAGGCTGTCTAATTCAGAAAATCCAAAAATCACGGGAAAAGCAAAAATGAAAGAAACCAAAAAACAAAAAATAGTTGAAAAATCAGAATACACAGGAAAGCAAATTCAGGTTCTTGAAGGTCTTGAAGGAGTAAGAAAAAGGCCTGCAATGTACATAGGCGGGACAGGAAAAGACGGTCTGCATCACCTGATTTATGAGGCTGTTGATAATTCTGTTGATGAAGCCCTTATAGGATTCTGCAAAAAAATAAATGTTATTCTTGGAAAAGATGGTTCTGCAACAATTGAGGATGACGGAAGAGGAATTCCTGTTGACAAGCATCCTGTTTTAAAAATACCTGCTGTTGAAGTTGCCCTGACAAGGCTGCATGCCGGCGGAAAATTTGACAAAAAATCTTATGAAATTTCAGGAGGTCTTCACGGAGTCGGAATAAGTGTTGTTAATGCTCTGTCAAAAAAAGCAATTATAGAGGTTAAAAGAGACGGGAAAATCTACAGGCAGGAATATTCAAGAGGAAAACCCCTGACAAAGCTCAAGGCTGCCGGAAAAACAGGTGCTGATGAGACAGGAACAAAGATAACCTTCTGGCCAGACCCTGAGATCTTCTCAGTTCTTGAATTTGACTATAAGGTTTTGGAGACAAGGTTCAGGGAGATAACTTTTCTTAATGCCGGCCTGAAAATAAATCTTATTGATGAGAAAAAAAACAAGAAGCAGGAGTTTTTTTCTTCAGGCGGACTGATAGAGTTTGTTAAATGGGTTAACAAGTCAAAAGAGGTTCTTCACAGCAAGCCCATTTATTTTAAAAAAGAAACAGACGGCACAGTTCTTGATGTTGCAATTCAGTATAATAATGGCTATCGGGAGAATATATTCGGGTTTGTGAATACTATAAATACTGTTGAAGGAGGAACCCATGTCTCTGGCCTGAAGACAGCTCTGACAAGGGTGATTAATGATTATGCAAAACAAAAAGGGCTTTTGAAAAACACAGGCAAAAATGAGACTCTTTCAGGAGAAGATGTTCGAGAAGGGCTTACAGCAATAATAAGTCTTAAAATGCCGGAGCCACAGTTTGAAGGGCAGACTAAAACAAAGCTTGGAAATTCCGAGATAAAAGGGCTTGTTGATTCAATTGTGAGCAGGGCATTGAGTGAGTTTTTTGAGGAAAATCCTGCTATTGCAAGAAAAGTAGCTCAGAAAGCTCTTGAATCTTCCAAGGCAAGGCTTGCAGCAAAAAAAGCCAAGGACCTTGTCAGAAGAAAAAATGCTTTTTCATTGTCCGGCTTGCCGGGAAAACTTGCAGACTGCTCTAAAAAGAAAGCAGAAAATACAGAGCTTTACATTGTTGAAGGAGAGTCTGCAGGAGGTTCTGCAAAAATGGCAAGAAGCAAGGATATTCAGGCAATTCTCCCTCTGAAAGGAAAAATTCTGAATGTTGAGAAATCCAATCCTGTCAGGTCTCTTTCAAGCGAGGAGATAGCAAATATCATCACAGTAATCGGCACAGGAGTTGGCGAGCACTTTGACATAAACAAATTAAGGTACAAAAAGATAATAATAATGACAGATGCAGATGTTGACGGAGAGCATATCAAAACCCTGCTTCTGACTTTCTTTTTCAGGTATATGCCGGAGCTTATAGAAAACGGAAATATTTATGTCGCCCTTCCTCCTTTATACAGGATAAGAAAAGGGCAGAAAGATTCTTATGTTTATTCTGATGAAGAGCTTAAGAAACTCGGGTTGGGCTCTGCAAATGTTACAAGGTTCAAGGGTCTTGGAGAAATGTCGCCTCAGCAGCTTTGGGAAACAACAATGAATCCAAAGACAAGAAAAATCAAGAAAATATTTATTGAGGATGCTGTTGAAGCTGACAGCACTTTTTCAATGCTCATGGGAAGCGATGTCCAGGGAAGAAAAGAATTCATAGCTGAAAACGCAAAGGAGGCTATATTGGATGTTTAAGATGCCAAAAAAAACAAAACTTTCAACACCTGAATGGATAATACAAGGATATGACTCAAAAGCTGACTGGGAAAAGGCAAAGGGAATTAAAAGCAAGAAAAAAGAAAAGAGCTTTAGCATCAGAGCCTGCCCGAAATGCGGGAGCAGTGATGTTGCTGTTGTCTTGGGCGGAGAAGAAGGAAAAGGCTCCAAGGGATGGGAGTGTAAAAAATGCGGCTGGAAAGGAAAAGATATTATTAAAAAAGAATTAACCGAGGATGAATTTATGAAATTAGGAGAAAAGGAGGAAGGGAAATGAAGAGTATCACTTCATCAGATTGGGAGAAAGTTAAAAAAAATCCGACAGAATCTTTTAAAAGATTTTTTATTAGAGAGAAGGAATTTTTAGAAAAAAATATCTCAGAAAATTCTTTAATTTTGGATATTGGATGTGGTGCAGGAGATATAGATAAATTTCTTTCTGATAAAGTTAGAAAGATTGTATCAATAGATAATGATAAAGATGCACTTGATAAATTTAAATTAAATACAAAAAATAATCCTAATATAGAAATACTTTTTATGGATGCAGAAAATCTGAGATTTGGAGAAGAGACTTTTGATATAATAATTATGATGGGAACTACTTTTTGTAATTTAGGAAATACAAAAAATAAAATTTTATCTGAGATTAAGAGAGTTCTAAAAGTAAATGGATTTTTTATTTTTAGCATTTATAATGAAGATGCTCTTGATAAAAGACTAGAAATTTATAAAAAATACTGGAAAGGTTTTCAACAGAAAAATGGGACTATCTTTTATAAGGATATTATATCTGAACAATTCTCAAAAGAAGAAATAACAGATATTCTTGAAGATGCTGGGTTTAGAATCAATGAAATAACAAAGGGAGAGATATTTTATCTAATTAAAGCAAGTAAAACATAAAATGACACCGCAAAAACCAACCAAAGAGGATAAAGAAGAAAAAATTATGGAAGATAATGTTCTTAACACAGAGATTTCAGGCGAGATGAAGAAGTCTTATCTTGATTATTCCATGTCTGTTATTGTTGCAAGGGCTTTGCCTGCTGTTGAAGACGGACTGAAGCCTGTTCACAGGAGAATTCTTTATGCAATGCAACTTTTGGGCCTGCATCCGAACAAGCCGACGAGAAAATGCGCGAGAATTGTCGGTGATGTTCTTGGTAAATTCCATCCTCACGGAGATACAGCTGTTTATGATTCCCTTGTAAGGCTTGCCCAGGAATTTTCAATGAGATATCCCCTGGTTTTTGGCCAGGGAAACTTTGGAAGCATTGACGGAGACCCTGCTGCAGCACAGCGTTATACAGAGGCAAAACTTGCGCCTATATCTGCTGAATTGCTTAAAGATATTGAAAAAGAAACTGTAAAATTTTCTCCTAATTTTGACAATTCCCTTAAAGAGCCAGAGCTTTTGCCTGGAAAGCTGCCTGCCTTAATTTTGAACGGTGCATCAGGGATTGCTGTCGGAATGGCAACAAATATTCCTCCGCATAATCTAACAGAAGTTTGCGATGCAATAATTGCTTACATAAAAAAACCGGATATTACAATTGATAATCTTATCCAGATAATTACAGGCCCTGACTTTCCCACAGGAGGCTATGTTTCAGGAGATATGGAGGAGATTTACAAAACAGGCCACGGAAGGCTTGTTATGAGGGGGAAGATAACAACTGAGAAAATTAAAAAGAAAGAAGTAATTGTTATAACAGAAATACCTTATATGGTAAATAAATCAGTTCTTGTTTCCCAGCTAGCTGAAATGGTTCAGAATAAAAAAATCAGGGGTGTTTCTGACATCAGGGATGAATCTGCAAAAGGAAAAATAAGGGTTGTTCTGGAGCTAAGAAAAGGAGTAAACTCAAATTTTGTTATCAACTCCTTATACAAATACACAAGGCTTCAGGACACTTTTAATGCTAATTTCCTCGCCCTTGTTAAAGGACAGCCAAAAGTTTTGAAATTAAATGATATTCTTAAGGAATATGTTGAATACAGGAAAAGGGTAATAACAAACAGGACAAAATTTGATCTAAAGGTTGCAGAAGACAGGCTTGAAATTGTTCTTGGTTTGCTGGCTGCCCTGAAAAAAATTGATTCTATTATTAAATTTATTAAAGGCTCAAAAAGCACAACAGAAGCTCTTGAAGGCCTTATTAAGAAATTCAGATTTACAAGGAGGCAGGCACAGGCTGTTCTTGAGACAAAGCTGCAGCAGCTTACTTCCCTTGAAAAAGACAAGCTTCAGAAAGAGGAAAAAGAATTAAAGAAAAAAATTTCAGAGCTTAAGAAAATTCTCGGCTCTATGTCAGAGATTCTGCAGGTTATCACCAAAGAAATTTCAGAGCTTAAGAAAAATTACGGTGATTCCAGAAGAACACAGGTATTAAAAAAAATCTCCAAGATTTCTGAAAAAGACCTTGTGCAAAAGAAAGAAGTTGTTGTTACAATAACCAAAAGAGGATATTGCAAAAGAATGGATATTAAATCCTACAGAGAGCAGAAGCGTGGCGGAAAGGGCGTAATCGGCAGCAATCTTGCAACAGGGGATTTTGTAAGGCAGCTTATCACATGCTCAACTTATGATTATCTTATGTTTTTTACTTCGCGCGGCAGGGTGCTTTGGCTTAAGGCTTATGAAATTCCTGAAACAGAAAGATACAGCAAAGGAAAATCCCTTGCAAATCTTCTGAAACTAAAAGGAGAAAACATAACAAGTGTTATCTCTGTGAATAAATTTGAGGATTTTTTATTCATGGCCACAAAAAAAGGAATTGTCAAAAAAATCTCACTAAGGAATTTTTCAAAGCCAAGAGCCTCTGGTCTAAAAGCTATAAAGCTTCCTTTGGACGGAAGTGATTCTCTTATTGATGTCAAGGTTGTGAGGAAGGGAGAAGAAGTCCTGCTTGCCACAAAAAAAGGACAGGCAATAAGATTCAACAGTGATGCTATTCGTGATATGGGCAGGGCAAGCTATGGTGTTACAGGAATTAAGCTTGACAAGGATGATGAAGTTGTCAGCCTGGAAATTTTAGAAACAAAGGAAGTTCTTGCAATAACAAGGAACGGCTACGGGAAAAGGACTTCTGTCAAGGATTACAGGAAAACAGCGCGGGCTGGCAAAGGTGTTATTAATCTGAAAATTTCTGAAAAGACAGGGGATGTTGTTACAACTGTCTCTGTAAATCCAAAAGACTCAATAATAATTACAACTGCAAAAGGCATGGTTATCAGGACTTCTTTAAGGAATATAAGGGTAATGGGACGGGCAACCCAGGGAGTCAGAATTGTAAAGCTTCATCAGGGCGATTCTGTCACAGATTTGGTTAAGGTTGAGGAAGAAGGGAACGGAGGATAGTTATTATGAAAATAGGCGTTAAAACATTCGATAATCCTGAGTTTCTGAAGCATTATGAGAATGATGTGGATTTTTTTGAAGTCCAGGCAATACAAAAAAACAATTATTCTTTTCTGAAGAATTTTTCTCTACCAATAGTAATTCATGCAGAACATCAAGATTTTGGAATAAATATCTCAGATAAATCCAAAGAGGATAAAAATCTTAAGGCAATTAATTTTGCTAGGAAAGTAGCTGATTCAGTAAATTCCAAGAAAATAATTGTTCATCTTGGCGCCAATAAAGAGTTAGGAAAAGATTGTTGTATAAAAAACGCAATAGATTTCTTAAGAAAGATAAATGATAAGAGAATCTTAGTTGAGAATCTTATTAAGGGAGTTGGTTGTAGTCCTGAAGAAATTAAAGAGATTATTGAAAAGACAGGTGTTGGTTTTTGTTTTGATGTTAATCATGCTATAGGTTACGCCAGATTGAATAAGCTGGACGAAAATAAGATAATCAGAAAATTTCTAAAATTAAATCCAAAACATTTTCATATTGGCGGGCAAAAGTTTGTTTCAGGAAAGCAATTATCTCATCTCTCACTTAAAGATTTTGATTATGACTGGAAGGGAATTTTATTCCTATATCCAAAAAATGCTGAAATTACTTTAGAGACAACTATTGACATTAAGGAAGTTGAAAAAGATGTTAAGTTAGCAAAGAAGATTATATCTGATTTAATAAAGAATAGAAGTAGTGATTAAGCTTCCTTGACATCTGCTGCCAAAAAGCCCCACCAAGGACCTCTTTCTCTGAGGATTTCCCCTGTTTCAGGGTCAATGTTCCATTTCATTCTTTCCTTTACCTTAAATAATCCAAGGAACCTGGCTTCTTTCTCAGCTTCATATTCATATTCCCCGTTCTCATTAAGATTAATTTTTGTATTATTAATTCTCGCCCTTATTCTTTCCCTTATTTTCTCTCTCAATTGCTCTGGCAAATATTCAATTGATTTTGTCTCATTTCCAAAAGCTCCGTAAATCTCTCCGTTATTATGGTATAGCTGTGCCTTTGTTGAAATGTTTTCCCCGTCTATTTTGATGATTGTATTTCCTGATTCTCCTGCCATGACAGCCATGGTTTTTCCTTCTTTTAATTCACACGTTATTACAGAACCTTCTTTGTTGCAGTTTTCAGGAACCTCTGAAGCATTTAATCTTAACCTGTTTCTTTCCTGAACAGCTGCCTGAACTCTTTCAGTATAACCCTGTTCACACCTTATCCTGGCAACTATTTCTCTTCCGCCCCCGACAAAGTCTTCAGCAACAATGCATTCACCTCTTTCCATTAATTTATACTGGCTGCTGACTTTTTCCATGTTTGCTCCATAGCCAAAGATATGGCAGCAGATTTTTTCTTCATTTGTTTCACTTCCATTATCTCCAGAATTATCTTGTCCGGCAGAAATATTATCTGAGTTATCCGCTCCTTGCCCTTCATTCCCGTTCTCTGCTAATATAGCTGGAATACTTATTAATATCCCGAAGGTCAAAAGAAGTATTGTCAGGACTAAAAATGCTTTTTTCATATTAAGACCAATCAGAGAATATTTATAAAACTTTTCCAAACCCGATTAATCTCCAATGCCCTTCAATATTTCTTGCAATGCCGACATTATCTTCTTTCAGGGCAATAACAGGTATGTTAAGGCTAAGCTCAATCTCTCCTTTGTCCTTGTTTATTTTTTCAACATTTCCGACACTGATGTTTGTATTGACACTAAGCATTAGAAGTTCTTTTATTTTTACAGGCTCAACAGCCTTATGCTCTTTCAGGCCAAAGACTTCTGGAAAAAGATTTGTTTTTATTTTTACTGTGCTTGTTATTTCAGGAAGTCTTCCTTTATGTGAAACAACACAGCCTCTTAATGAATCTGCTTTTGTAAGAGAGGGATCCAAAGAAGTTTCAATGGAAATGCTTGCTCCTGGCCTGACTTCAGACACAGAATTTCTTCCTTTGTAAAGAGAGAGAATCTTTGCATTAAGGGTCTTATATTCAATTTTTCCATGAGGCTTTTTTATGTTCATTCCAGGCTTTATCTCAATTTCCTCACCAATTTTTAAAATGCCTTTTTTTAAAACACCTCCGAGAACTCCTCCCTTCAGGTTTTCAGGAGTTGTTCCAGGCCTGTTTACATCAAAGCTTCTTGCAACAAGGAAAACAGGATCAGAGTTTAAATCTTTTTCAGGAATATTTATTTTTGAAATCTCCTCAAGAATTCTGTCTATGTTAATTCCCTGCTGTGCAGAAACAGGTATTATAGGAGCATTTTCCGCAATTGTATTTTTCAGGAATTTTTTTATCTCATTGTAATTTTCCAGAGCCTGCTCTTTTGTTACAAGATCAATCTTATTCTGGACCATTATTATATTTTTAATTCCCTTTGCCTGCAATGCCATAAAGTGTTCTCTTGTCTGCGGCTTTATTCCCTCATTTGCAGCAATAATTATTATGGCAGCGTCAATAATTGCAGCTCCTGAAAGCATTGTAGCCATGAGCATTTCATGGCCAGGAGTGTCAATAAAGCTTACATATCTAAGTGGTTTGCCTTTTCCCTGAGTATTATATTTATCCTTGTCTTTGTAAATAATTGTGTCTGCATATCCCAGCTTGATTGTTATTCCCCTTTTCAATTCTTCTGAATGGGTGTCTGTGAATTTCCCGGTAATGCTTCCAAGCAGAGTTGTTTTTCCGTGGTCAATATGCCCGACAACTCCGATATTGATTTCAGGAAGATTTTGTGCTGTTTCCTTAGTTTGTTTTGTCATGAAATAACATAAAAGAAATAGTTTTTAAGCATTATCCTTTTATTTAATGAATGAAGGTAAGTGCAGGGCTTTTGATGCATAAATTTGATAAAAAGAAAAAAGGAAAGGATAATCTGAGGGTTTTTCTGGTTCATCATGGAGGGCCTTACTGGAAAGGGAAAGATGAAAGAGCATGGAGCATTCCCAAAGGATTGGTTGATGAGGGGGAAAGCCTGCTGCATGCTGCAAAAAGGGAATTTGAAGAAGAAACAGGGATTAAGATAAGACCGCCTCTTGTTTCTCTTGGCAGTGTAAAGCAAAAATCAGGGAAAGAAGTTTATGCATGGGCTTTTGAAGGAGACTGGCCAGGCTTTTTAATGAAACAAAGCATGATTGAAATAGAGTTTCCCTACAAATCAGGAAAAAAGATTAAAGTCCCTGAAATTGACAAGGCAGGATTTTTTCCTGTGAATTCTGCAAAGAAAAAAATAATTTTAGCCCAGGCAGAATTTATTGATAAGCTGATTAAGAAACTGAATATAAGATAGAATTATTTTCCGACTTTTCCATTGCCGTCCAAATCAGGCAAAAATATTTTTCTTGCAAGATTGTTATTGTTTCTTTTTCTTACTTCATCTATATAAAAATCCCGGTTATTTGTATTTCTTGAAATATTCTCATACATATAAAAGTCATCAATTCTTCCGTTATAATTATAAAATTCAATCCATTGTGCTCTGTCAAAGTCCTCTTGTTTCAGAACATTTCTATTTTTATCATATAAGAAACAGGTCGCTTTTAAAAGTGCCACGCCAAGAGCACAGTATCCTAATATTTTCAAAAATTCATTTGTCATTTCTTTTCTTCCTGTTTTTCTGTCTGTTCTGCTTTTTCCTCTTTCTTTTCTTCCGGCTTTTTTTCTGGTTCTTGTTTTGGCTCTTCCTTTTTTTCTTTTTGTTCTGGCTGTGGCAGGGCTTCTTCTGATTTTTCTGGTTTCTTCTCCGGCTCTTTTGCCTTGTTTTGATCAGGGAAAATTTCAGACAGTTTTTTGCTTCCTTGTTTTACGATTTTCAGATTAATCTGGATTATATCCGGAGAAATTGTGTTTCCTCTGACTGTTTTCCTCAGACGCAGCCCTTTTGGAGTTGGGTTTGAAATTTTCTTATTTCCCTCTCTCCTCGGCCTTTTTTTCATAGCTTTTCCGTATGTAAGAAGTATTTTTTTCAGGCCAATTCCCTGAGCATCTTCATGAGCTGCGAATCCTGCCTTGTCACTGGCGCCTGCTATTTCAAATTCATATCCTTCAAGCCCGGCAAGAATATCTTTTCCGGGAATTTTATCATGCAGTTTTTTCCCAAGAAGCTCCTCGCTTTCAAGCTCAAGCCTGTATGTTTTCCCTGTTTTTTCAGCTATATTAATTTTGAACATAAGAATTAATTGAAAAGTTGGTTTATAAGGATTTTGATGTGTTTCAAAGTATTTAAATAATATATTTTTTTATTTAGGATATGAAAAAGAAAGGTGAAAAAATTATTGTTTTGAAGAATGTCTCAAAATATTATTATCTTGGCGAGAATGTTGTAAAAGCTGTTGACGGAATTGATATTAGTGTTGAAAAAGGGAGTTTTGTTGCTGTTATGGGGCCGTCCGGCTCTGGTAAATCAACTGCAATGAATCTGGTAGGAAGCCTGGATGTCCCGACTCACGGATATATCTATCTTGACGGAGAAGACATCTCTGAAATGGATGAATCTGACCTGGCTCAGTTAAGGGGGCAGCATGTCGGATTTATTTTTCAGCAGTTTAATCTTATTCCGACCCTGACTGTCAAGGAAAATATCATGCTGCCGATGAGTCTGCAGGATATTGATGAATATGAAAAAGAAGACAGGGTTATGGAATTGCTGAAGAAAGTTGATTTGCTTGACAGGGCAGAGCATTACCCAAATCAGATTTCAGGAGGTGAGCAGCAGAGAGTTGCAATTGCGCGGGCTCTTGCAAACGACCCCCCGGTTATCCTGGCAGACGAGCCAACAGGAAACCTGGATACACACACAGGTGAAAGAGTCATGGATGTCTTAAAAAAACTGAATAAGGAAGGAAAAACAATTGTAATGGTAACTCACTCTCCTGCACTTGCAAAAGAATATGCTGATATTATTTACTGGCTGAGAGACGGAAAAATTGAGAAAGTCACAACAAAAAAAAGCAAAAGCATGAAAAAGATTGGAGAATGGAAGGGGGATTAAATGAATTATTTTCGGTTTGCATTCCGGAATCTCAGGAAAAAAGGAGTTCGCAGCTGGCTGACTTTGCTGGGAATTTTTATTGGCATTCTTGCTGTTGTTTCTTTGATAACCCTTGGAAATGCAATGAAGGTTGCAATTACTTCCCAGTTTGGTGAAGGAAACACAGAAGTTATTACAATTCAGGCAGGAGGTCTTCAATATGGTGCGCCGGGTTCATTTGTTACAAACCCTCTGACAGCAGAGGATGCTGAGGCAGTTAACAGGCTCAGCTCTGTTGAATTTGCTGTTGGCAGAAACATAAAAACAGGGAAACTGGAATACAATAATATACTGGGAATTGGCTCTGCTCTTTCTGTTCCAAAGGGCTATGAAAAAGAGGTTTATGAAATTCTTGATGATATTGAACCTGAATATGGCAGGTTGCTGGAAAGCGGAGATTCCGGGAAAGTTGTTTTGGGATATAATTTTCATGACAGAAAAACAAACGGCTTTGGAAAGGATATTGTTCCGGGAAGGACTGTTTTGATTAATGATGATGAATTTGAGGTTGTGGGGATTTTAAAGAAAAAAGGGAGCCTTCTTTATGACTGGACTGTTTATATGTATGAAGATGAACTGAATGACTTAGTGGGGAATGATGAGGAAACTGTTGATATGATTGAAGCAAAGGTAAAAAGCAAGGATTTGATGGTCAGGGCAGAAGAAGAAATTGAAAAATTAATGCGGCAGCGTCGGGATGTTGATGTTGGGGAGGAAGATTTCAGCGTGACAACTCCTGAAGCAACTCTGGAAACTGTTAATTCTGTTCTTGGAGCAATCCAGGCATTTATTATAATCATTGCCTCAATTTCTATTTTAGTCGGTTCAATAGGGATTGTTAATACAATGACAACATCTGTCCTGGAAAGAAAAAAAGAAATAGGAATTATGAAATCAGTTGGTGCGAGAAATTCACAGATTTTCTCCCAGTTTTTCATTGAGTCAGGATTCCTGGGATTAACAGGAGGGATTTTCGGAGCTGTTTTTGGTATCCTGATTGGTTATATCGGAACCCTGGCTATTAACAACTGGCTTGGTTCAGGCATTGGTTTCCAAATTGATTATTTTTTAATATTTTTCACATTGATTGGAAGTTTTTTGATAGGAGCTGTTGCAGGAATTACTCCGGCAATGCAGGCAGCTAACCAAAATCCGGTGGAGGCTTTGAGGGGATGATATCAAAAGAGTCAGTAAGATATTCCCTGAATAATCTGAAAAAAAGGAAGAGAAGGAGTGCATTCACGATAATCTCCATATTTGTCGGGATTACCACAATATTTATCTTTATTAGTTTTGGATTGGGATTGTACAGTTATATTGATGAATATATGTCAGGAGGCTCAGCAGACAAGGTAATAATTCAGTCAAAAGGAACAAGCATATCTGGCCTGGATGACACTTTTGCATTTACAGAAGATGAATTAGAAGCTGTTGAAGCTACTTCAGGGGTTTATGAAGCATCAGGTGTTTATTTTAAATCTGCAGAAGTTGTTCAGAACAAAAAAAGAATTTATACTTTAATTTTTGGTTATGATCCTAAAAAACCCCTTATTATGGACACTTTTGATGTTGGCATTGAAAAAGGAAGGGATTTGAAAGACGGGGATTCAGGGGCTGTTTTAGGTTATAATTACTTGTTTGACAATAAGATTTTTCCAAAAGCATATTCTGTCGGAGAAAGAATTGAAATTCAGGGAGAAAAAGTGAAGATTATCGGTTTTTATGAGGAAATCGGAAGCCCGCAGGATGATGCTCAGATTTATATAACCAATGATTTCATGAAGGAACTTTATGGAGAAAATATTTCTTATAACTGGATTGTTGCAAAGGTTGATATTGAAGATATAGACAGAGTTGTTGAAAACATTGAAAGGAATTTGCGAAAAGAAAGAGGGCTGGAAGAAGGCAAAGAGGATTTTTTTGTGCAGTCATTTGCAGATATGATGGAGACATATATGGTTGTTCTGGATATGGTTATTGGTTTTATTATCCTGATTGCATTGATTTCTGTCCTGGTTTCTGCAGTTAATACAGCAAATACAATGATTACTTCTGTTCTGGAAAGGACAAAAGAGATTGGGATTATGAAATCAATTGGTGCAAGGAATTCATATATTCTGGGAATATTTTTGTTTGAATCAGGATTTTTAGGATTTATTGCAGGAATTATCGGGTGTATTGTTGGCTGGTTAATCAGCTATACTGGTTCAGTGGTTTTGGATAATATTGGATATGGATTTTTGCAGCCAAGCTTTCCTGTTTCATTATTTGCAGGCTGCATTGTTTTCGCAACCTTAACAGGCGCTATCTCTGGAATTGCTCCTGCAATTAATGCAATGAGAATAAATCCTGTTAAAGCATTAAGATATGAGTAAAGAAGAATAATTATTTGGAAGAAATTAGCAGAAGTCCATAAGGTTCCTCTTCATTGATTAATCCCATTAATTCATTACAATGGCTTAAAGTTAATCTTGCCAAGTCTCTTCCTGCATCAGAAGTCTTAAATTGAAGTGGCGTATATAGTCTAATCCCGTATTTTATTACTAAGGACTTGAGTTTCCCTGTTGATTCTCCAATTATTTTTTCTTTCTCTTCCGGACTGGCAAATTTTATTTGACGAGTGCCTTCTATGTAATCCAAAACTTCTTTAGGCGTATATGGCCTGTTTTCACCGCAAATTTCATTAATAAAATTATCAAAGTTTTTTCTTTTTGTATTCATTTTATTTTCCTTATAAATCCCAAGGAAAAGTATTATTTAAATCTTTCTAATCATAGTCTTTTAGAAGTAGTAACAATTATCTATGAACTTGTTATAAGTTTATTTCTTCTTCTTTCCGCGATGCTCTTCATGATGCATTGCATGATGAGCAAGCCGTCTTTTTCTTTCCTTGTTCCTCTTGTGCCTTCTCCAGAAAAACCATCCTGCAACCCCAATAACTACAATAATCCAGAACCACGGAACACTTCTTTGGCTCCCGTTTCTTCCTGTAAAATAAGATGAATCAAATAAAACTGTTTTTTCCAGTTCTCTCCTGACATTTATTGAATCAGTATAAATTATATTTAATTTAATTTTCCCGTTTTTCGGAACTGCTTCAAAGTCTGCTGTTGTATATTCATTTGAGTCCAAATCCCCGATAACTTTTGTATTTGCTCCTTTAATAGTTATGTTTTCCTGCTTAGGTATTTCAATTGTCAGGGCTTCAATATCAACATCTGCTGTATTCAGAATTTCAAAGGTCAGTATTTTTGTGCTGTAATCATAATCTTCTATATGAACCTCAAAATCAGCCCTTGTGTCCTCAACAGATATATCAAATGGCTCTAAAAATTGACCTTCTCCGCCAGAATATACAACCTCGATTGGGTTATCCCCCTCAAGTGCATTCTCGTCAACTCTTAATTTATATGTTGCAAGATAAAATGAGCTGTATGTCCTGGAATAAGTTCCTGCATTTATTGTTATTCTGTTTGTTGTGCCAGGGTCAAGGGAAAAAGGATAATTTTCTTTTATTTCAAAACTCACTATCCCGCATGCAGGATTTTCAACCCCGTTAATCTGAAAGACAACCTTAACATAATCACCCGGAATTGCAGGAGAAGGATCCTGATTAATCATGGAAACACCAAGGCTGCAACTACTTGCAGCTACAAAAGGCATTAAAAAAAGCCCGAGTATTATCAATACCTCTTTTCTCATAATTTGTTTAAGTTATTTTAGTTTTTAAAACTTTATTTTCCCCAGTCTGCTTTATCTTTTCTCTTGATTTCTGCAATTTCCTGCAAAAGGGAAATTTCTTTTGAAGACAGCAGGTCCTTATTTTTCTTAAATTTATGGAATTGTGATTCTGCAATATCTGAATAGAGAAAATTAATATTTTTCAGTTTTCTTTCAAAATTCATTCCCGGCACAGAAATTGCAATCTCCATTCCTTCTGTTGCTTCATTTACAGACTTGTTTTCTGACTGAATGTTTTTTATAATTCCTGTCTTTTCATTATTCTCATTTAAGAGATTCATTCCAGGTATGATTTTCCCGGTTTCTATTTTTATTCCGAAGATGGCAGGGTTTGTGTTCCTGAAAACATACTGGTGAAGAATCCTGGCCTTTGCAAGAGGTGTCAGCTGCATAAGCCTTCTTTTTTCAATTTCCCTTTTTCTTTCCTGCCTGAATTCCTTTAGATTTTCTATAAGCTTGTAAATAACTTCTTCTGTCATGATTTTTATCCCCCTGGTTTGTTTGGCAAGCTTTTCAGCTTCCTCATCAATCCCAATATTAAAGCCGGCGATTACTGCATCAAGTTCATTGATTTTTAAGTTTGCCTTGGCACTTGCTATGTCTGTTTTGTTTACAGAGCCAATCCCTGCCTTTACAACAGGAATTCTTTCATCACGAAGCATTGTAAGAAGCGCTTCAAGGCTTCCGAGAGAATCAGCTTTTGCAATTATTCCCTGCCTGTCTGTTTTAAGGCTCTCTGTAATCTGCTTCCTGAAACTTTTTTCAATCTCTTCCTTATTGTTCCTGAAAACAACAAAAGGCATTCCGGGCAATATATCTGCTTTCTCAACAATCTGCATTCTAAGTCCTGTGGCAGCTGTGATTTTTTCCTTTGGCGCGAATTTGTCTGACAATGGCTTTATTTCCTCAAGAACCCTTATCCTTGTTATCAGGGCATCTCCTTCAAGTTTTGCAACAGCTATCTGGTCATTTTTTGAGAGCTCTCCGTCATAAAGAATTGACTCAAGATATGAATTATCCCTTTCTTTTTTTATTTCCAGGACAACTCCTCTGGCATCTTTTGCAAGTGCCAGCCTGCCGGCAAGGTATTTCTGGCTTAAGCCGCACAAAACCATAACCAGTTCAGGAATTCCCTCCCCTGTTCTTGCTGAGCAAGGAACCAGGGCTATTTTTTTTGTGAAATCAGATATTTTATGGTAAAGGTCTGCGTCAAATCCGTGGTTTTGCAGCGAGCCGATTAAGGTAAGGTATTTTTCATCAAAAGAATTTTTTACGTTTCCTGCCTGGAATTCTATGCTATCTTTTATTTCCTTATCAGTGTTTTTCTTCCATCCAGAGATGTTGTCTATTTTGTTCAATGCAATTATGAAAGGTGTTTTGTTGTGCTTTAGAATCTGGATAACTTCTGCTGTCTGGGGCTTTATTCCTTCGTTAATATCAATCACAAGTATTGCCATGTCTGCAAGGCTTCCTCCCCTTTTTCTCAGGTTTGTGAATGCTGCATGGCCGGGCGTGTCAATGAACAGGAATCCGGGAATATCAAGTTTTATTTTGTTTTTTTCAATTAAAGGGCAGGCTGTTTTCAGTTTTTCTGCAGGGTATAATGTAAAGGAAATTTTCTGCGTGATTCCTCCTGCCTCGCTTTCCTGAACAAGGCTCTGCCTAAGCCTGTCAAGTATGCTTGTTTTTCCGTGATCAACATGCCCGCAAACAGTGACAATTGGCTGCCGGATTTTTTGGGTATCTGTTTTGGGGTTCATAACAGAAAAAGAAAGAGACAGGTTAAAAAGGTTTTTGATTAGAACTAATTTGTAATAAGATTAAAATAAGGTGAGAGCCACAAACCGAAGTTCACGACTCTCGGTGTCTAACCGAAGTTAGAC